>NZ_CP019036.1 GCF_001941825.1 Massilia putida | reverse complement strand
AGTTCATCAAGCGACACTTGGTCGACCTGGACGAAAACGCGGTCAAGGATGAGCAAGAATTATCCGCACCAGTCACCAATACAGAAATGGTGCAGGACGTCGGCAACGAAAAGTCAACCGAAGCCCAGCAAGCAACGAACACGAAGGAATCGCCGGCCGAACGCCTACGCCGTCTAGCACAAAAGCAAAGAGACGAGGCAGAAAGACAGCGATTCTCACACGACAAAACCGGAAATAATCATTAGGACGGGCAATATGGAAAACACGGTACACTTTACTTTGCAAGGCAAAGGCGGTATTGGCAAAACATTTGCCTCTGCCCTGCTTGCGCAATACATCGAAGAAAAAGCGCCTGGCACGCTGGAAGGATTCGACGCGGATCAAGAAAATGCGTCATTCGGAGCGTATAAGGGCCTGAACGTCCAGCTGGTCAACGTGATGAAACCGGATCGGACCATCGATCGAAAAATGTTCGACTCGATGCTGTTGAAAATCTTCGATTCGCGCAACAATGTAGTGGTGGACACAGGCGCAAATACTTTTTCGCCGCTCATGTCCTACCTCATGGAGAACGACTTTATCAACATGTTGCAAGACTCGGGGAAAAAGGTCGATATCCATACGATCATCGGTGGGGGCGATAACCTCCGCGACACTACCGCCGGATTTGTTTCGCTTGCAAAGCAAACGTCTTGCCCTTTGGTCCTTTGGCTTAACGAAAACTCGGCTTGGGGCGGCACAGAAAACTTTATCGAGTCGGATACGTTCGCAAAAAACGCCGACAATGTGCGTGGTGTCATCCTGCTACAAGGCCGCACCAGCGACACGTTCGGCGACGACATCCGGCGTATGAACAAAGAACGGCTCACCTTGCGGGAAATCATGGCAAGCGAAAAGTTCAACATGTTGGAGCGCAGCCGACTAAATACTGTAGTAAAAGACGTCTTTAGCAAGCTGGATAAGGTCGATTGGTAATGGACATCCAACGGCTGCAAACCGCTGTTTTTGACAAGACAGGAATTCGGCTAGATCGTACCGATCCTGTTTTCGCGCTCGTCGCACTCAACGAAATCGTTGTTGCGGATCTGTTGGCGGGCGCGCAAGAACAGTGGGCGCACAATAATGCGGACCTGGACGCGAAGATTGGCGCCCTGGTCAAGATCAACGAGCAGATTCTAGCCGGGTCAAAAGACCTGGCGGCGCGTGTGGATCAAGCACAGCTCGCGGCCGCAATGAAAGCAGTAGCAGAAGCAAAAGCGGAGATTTTCAAGGCTGCGCGGGATGCCGTGACTGTCGAAGTAAGCAAAGCGTCGGGAATCATCAGCGAAGGCGCCGCGCAGCTGGCCGCCGAGCGCAAAAAGGCGCGGTCTAGCAGCTGGGGCCTTGCAATCGTGCAGGCGATTATCAGTGGTATCGTGGGCGCGCTGGTCGTGCTCGCGGCCATGTACCTTAGATGAAGTTGGAGGAAACTATGCGCAGATCCCTTATTGCCGTCGTGGTCGTCCTATTGGTTGCGATCGTCGGATATCTGGCGATGGATCGTCACGAAAAGAACGTGGCCGCCGAGAAAGACAAGGCTTTCGATCAGAAATATTTCAAGTAGCGTCGAAGCCCGAGCGCCGCACTCGCTAATTCGGCCCGGACGGCTCCGCTCGACGCGCAACCGGAGATCAGCATGAAAGCGACTGCTTTTGTCCTTCGTACAATGCGCAGGACCGTATTATACGGCTGGAATGTCGTCGCCCCTGCCCTGGGCATCCCCCGGCCTCTGTTTGCCATCAGCGCCTTCCTATTGCTCTATTGGATGGCAAACTATGCCTATGTGGCGTTGACAGCCTAATTTCGCGGGCGCGAAAACGTCGAGCATCGTTCAACCGTTGTTCCTCTCATCAACCAGCGCGACCGGACGCTCTGGATGAGCGCCGTGATGCGGGGGGTGTCGCCCTGAACGGGCGACAGGCCGCTAAAGCGAAAGACCGGCCCGCTGGCGCGCCCCCTCGATCCTTCACACGTTGCCTTGTTTGGCCTCCAGCGGAAGGTGTTTGCCGCTGGCCGTGCGGACGCGGCCGGATCAGCTAGACAGTCGGCCGGGCGGCGTCCTGGTCTGCAAGCGCGTGATGAGGTCGTGAAAGTGTTGCTCCCTCTTCTCAAGCTCCGTTTCAGCCGCTACCGAACCGATGTAGTGCCTTACTACTGCGTCCACGTCGGCGCCGGATTCTGCCGCGATCTGCAAAGCCTCGATCACGAAAAGCACTGGTCCAAGCGCACCGCGCGCGATCTCGTCGCGGCGTTCGTCTGAAAGGGCGCCAAACGGCATTTTCTCCATTTCGATTGCGATGAGTGCGCGTGCCACAACCGGCGTCGGGATGTGTTTGTGATGAATCATGACGTCCTCCAGCTGCGGCTACACGGCCGAGTCGACGTCCGGCAAAAACACTTGCCGGCGGTCGCCGCGGTCGGTCAGGATGACGCGCCCGACCGTCTCAAACGTCCGCCAGTTGGCAGACACCTTGCGAGCAAGCGATACCGCCTCACTATGCCGCCAGTAATTGCGCTCCGGGTCGTCCTGGTACTGCTTGACGATCGCGCCGAGGCGGCGCGCCTGGGTACGGGCGCGCTTATTGGCCTGCAGCGCCTGGCCCATCATTCGGGTTTTCATGGGTCGCTCCTATGATTTCCAACGTCCACATAAAAGAGGGGGACGGCGCCCCTCCCCGGCCGTTACGCCTTCAACTCTTTCATCTTCTCGGCCAGAAGCCACAGCGCCCGGTTGAGCTTGATGCCTTGGTCGATACCAGTAACCGCGCGCGTGGTCATGTTGCGGCCGTTGGCAGCGCGGCCCGGAACGCCACCTTGCAGCATGCGTTCTTGCACGCGGTTGAAGGTGCGCCACAGATCGTCACCAGCATCGTCGCGGCGCTTCGGAGTCAGGATCTGGCGTTCGGTGATCGGTGCCGGCGCAATCTCCGTGTCGTACTTGAGTGCCAGCGCTGCATGTGCGAAGGCTTGTTGCTCGCCTTGGTTCAGGGTCAACGACTTCATGTCGACAATCTGGCCGTCGATGCGCTCGAAGTCGTCGACGACGCGGAAAGCGCCTTCGATCACGTTGTCAACGACGTTTCCTTTGTGGTGGATGCGAATATCGTTGAGCGTATCGCCGCACACCATGCCGTTGCTGCACACGAAGCGGAAGGTGCCGGCCAGCATTTGATAGCTGCTGGTGCCATCGTGGCTGTTGAGCAAGATGATCTCGTTGGCCTCGCCGGTCGTGATCTGGCTTGCGTGGCGCAGGCGCAGCATGTGCTTGGTGAATTCGCGCTTGCCTTCATCGCGGCATTTAGCCTGGCAGGCCATGAACGGCTCGAAGCCTTCCTTGCGCAGGTTGTCCAGGACGTGAATCGTCGGGATGTAGGTGTAACGCTCCGAGCGGCTGTCGTGCTTTTCTTCCGCAAAGATCGACGGGGCCACGAGACGGATTTCGTCGTTGGTGAGCGGGATGCTCGAACGGACGGAGGTATTGTTGCGGCCAAAGCGGGTTGCGAGTTTCATGGTATTTCTCCTTTAGCTTACGTTGATTAAGTGATTTGCTTTTTTACCGGTAGATCGTTCGTCTACCTTGAATACAAGTATAGTCCCCTAAATCCGCTTTGTCAACCTATATAGATTGACAAAATATTGAACGGTTTATTCGGCCCGATTAGAAAATACAATCTTATGTAAACCTATTTAGGTTGACAAAGATATAGGCCGGGAATATACTAATCTCATGGTGAACAGAGATTCATCAGTAAATAGAAATTCTTATCAACGTAAGCAAGAGGTTAATCATGACGCAATGCACGGTAATGAAGTGGGTCGAAAATCTGGAAAACGTCACTGAGCAAATTCGGCAAGCTCGGGAAGAAATCGAAATGAAAGTACGTGAGGCGGCCGCGTTAAACGAAAAGGCCGCTGTGATTCGCAACGCTGCCTATATGGACAGTCTGAAACTGGAATCGCACATCCGTACTTGGTGGAAGGAAGAAGAAATTATGAAAGCAAAGAAGCTGGCCGAGATACAGTAAGGCCCGGCCCCGCACGGCGGGGCATCCCTGCCGTGTGACGAAGATCGCAGGCAGGGAAAAACCTTCTTCTGGAGGCCAAACAAGGCAACGTGTGAAGGATCGAGGGGGGCGCGCCAGCGGGCCGGTCTTTCGCTTTAGCGGCCTGTCGCCCGTTCAGGGCGACACCCCTCGTATCACGGCGCTCCTCCAGAGCGCCGGCCGCGATCGCGGATCTACCGTACTAGCTCATCTGCACGCCGTTGCTCGACGGCGGGTACCTGGACAGGGCGTGGCGTTGGGACATGGCGCGGCGGCACAGTGGGCGTCATTGATGGTACCGACATAGGCAAGAACAGCGGCTCGTCCCTTTGTGGCCCGCGCCGTTTGACGAAGCCGATTTCGATTCCACCAGCTGCAGGCCGTAGGCTCAAGCGGAGTGGCGCCGGCGAAGTATCCTGGGCGGCGGCAAGCGGTCGGAACATGAAAAACAACGTCTCGCCATGTTGGGCCGCCAAGTGCAGGCGGCGCAAGCTCTCGGCACGAATATGCGGTTGCCAGAACAGGACCGCTCCGCATGAACCGCTGCGCAATACCTGTTCTACGCTCCAGAGGGCGTCGGCGCTGCGGGGGCTACGTATCCAGATCAGTTGTGAGGGAGCCAGCCCAAGTGAAGCAAGTGCGATCGCCTGCGGCGCCTGCGGTGGCTCGACCATGACGATACAGCGCTTGGCAACGCGCGCGAGCGCAGGGGCGAGTAGGCGGATCTCGCCTATGCCTGGCTGCTGGACGAGCATGTCAATCAGGGTTCCAACTGGCCAGCCTCCACCAGGTAATTGACTGGACAAGGCGACGTGTCCTGTGTCGATGCATCGGACATCGGCTCGGGCCAGCTGCGATGCACGCCATAGCGACGGATGCAGGGATTCGGGGGCTGGGGCGCGTTCTGAGGTCATGGCGTCAGATCGGCAAGGGTCCGCGCGCGTCCTGGCCGTGTCGCCGGCCGTCCACGATCTCGCAATACCAGCCCATCGCGGTCAGCTTTCCAGACAGGTCGTCGCGTTCCTCCCCGCGAATATGGATTGCGCCGTTCTCGAAAACCGAGTCGACATAACACAGCGGCGGATACACGTTCCGCGTGCGATCGTCGTTCAGCAACCATGCGCGCTTGACCATGCGACCAGTGCGCTTGTCCAATGCATCCCGGCAGACAAGCCACCCGCTGTCAGTGGGATGCGCGAACGCCAGATCGTGGCGCAGCATCGGCGCGCCGCCGTCGTTATAAATCCTGCAAGCCTTCACGTACATGAAAAATGCCTAAATACTGTATGAATGTACAGTACCGGCTAGTTCATGTTTTGGCAAGGGTGAGCCGTTTTCGCGTCCGCGAAATTCTTGTTCCGTGAGCAGTTGGACAACAGCAGGAGTAGAATAACAGGATGATCTTTAACGAAAAATCTCCGCAGTACATGACCTCTGCCGAACTGGAAGAGGCTATCAAACTGCACCGTGAACACACGAAAAAGTTGCTTGCCGAATCAAGAAGTCGCAGGGCTCAGGCTTCCCGAACTACCCCGACTGAGAAAATGGACAACCCGGTAGAGCAATGCAGCGCCGACCTCAATTCGCCGTCAGGACGGTTGAGAAGCTAGCTCTATCTCATCGGCCGCTGTGGAAACTCTCTTTTGATGCGCGCGCCAAACCAATTTGACCAGCGGCTCAGAACAGCCCGCCAGCTTGGCCGTGGCCGCAATGCTGTGGTTCTGCCTCAAGGCGATGATCCGCGCGTGTAGCGCCGTGTCGGCCTTCCGGCCACCTTTGTACTTGCCTTGCTCCTTGGCCAAGGCGATCCCCTCGCGCTGACGTCGACGCATCGTTTCGTAGTTCTCTCTTGCCATTTGCAAGAGGATCTTCAAGAGCATGTCTTGAACAGCCTCCAGCACGATCCTGGCCACGCCTGACGCCTCGGCCACCAGCTCCGACAAGTCGACCAAACCTGGCACTGATAGCTTGGCGCCGGCAGCACGGATTTTTGCGATCAACGCTTCGGCCTCGGGCAACGGCAAGCGGGTGATACGGTCAATGTGTTCCGCTACCACCACTTCGCCAGCCTGCAAATCAGCGATCAGCCGGAGTAATTCGGGCCGATCGGCGCGCGCACCGCTGGCTTTCTCCGCATACACAGCAGCGACATAAAATCCTGCCGCTTCCGTTGCTGCACGCAATGTCGCTTGTCGTGCTAGATCCTGGTCGTCGGTGCTGACGCGGATATATATGCGTGCGATCTTCATTTGAAATCCGACCACAACGACGGTACCAACTTATTCGCGAAAGGATGCCAAACGAAGCCTGGTGCAGCTGCTTTACGCAGCATTTCCATCAGGCCCGGAGATAGTCGTCCACCTGGTGGGTGAGAACTAGCGTCTTCGTGAGTCAGAATTACCCTCAAAGCGCATCCACTGCATAAACGAATTGCTTCCTCAACGTATGCGGGAATTTCATCGCCCTGAACATCCATCCACACATGCACATCCTCATCAATTCGCGTTATCGAACGTATGCCATCGGCCAAGATCTGGCCCAAGTTGCGTTCAAAAACATTCATTCTTATTGGGACTAATACAACCCGCTGCGTATCATCATCAATTTCTACTTCAATCGCTCCGAAGATTTCGACAATACGGGTCCAGTTAGCAATATCTTGGTCGGTAAATGACACGTTGTCTCCAATGCAATTTATGTGGTCCGCACATGCCAAGTTGTCAAGCGCACATGATAATTTAGGTACACCCTAGATATCCATATGAATTCGCATGGATAATAATGACGTTCCGCATTTCAAATTATACAGCTATTTTTTATCTATCCAAATTATCCAGTGCGTAATAAGCTGGGATCGTCGGCAATCTGGTGGTGGCCACGGCCGACCTCGATGCTGACGCCGGCCGGCTGCAAGCCGATCGCGGGCGCCGTTGTATGCTGGCGGAAGTTGCCATTCAATCACTCAACAATTTTTAGGACGGAAATGTTTCAGCGTTTATTGAAGAGAATCCGGCTTGCACTCTACAGATATCCTTACTTTAAAGTGCGCCGAATCCATCCCACAGCCACCACTTTGGGCGGTCGCCCGATCGATATCACCTCCGTGCTGGTCGACGGCCATGTCGTCTATAGGGGCAAATAGGGAAAACGGAGAAAATCGGGCGCTAAGCCCTGTTACCGATCCTTGAAGTCCCGCAGCGGCCGATATTTGCCCTCGTCGACCTTCCTGCTTTGCCGCCAGACGTAATCCCCGGTCAGGTTAATGTGCTCCCATCCCAACGGCGACAGGAATTGCAGCATGTCGTCGTCGGCCAGCTTGCCGGCCTCGCGCAGGGCCTGCGTTGAGCGCTCCAGATACACGGTGTTCCACAGGACGATAGCGGCCGTCACCAGGTTCAGGCCGCTGGCCCGGTACCGCTGCTGTTCGAATGTTCTGTCTCGGATCTCGCCCAGCCTGTGGATGAAGACCGCCCTGGCCAGCGCGTTGCGGGCTTCACCTTTGTTCAGCCCAGCATGCACTCGCCGGCGCAGCTCAATGTTTTGCAACCAGTCCAGGATGAACAGTGTGCGCTCGATGCGGCCCAGCTCGCGCAGCGCGATGGCCAGGCCGTTCTGGCGCGGGTAGCTGCCGAGCTTGCGGAGCATGAGGGACGCGCTGACAGTTCCGTGTTTGATGGACGAAGCCAGCCGCAGAATATCGTCCCAATGCTCGCGCAGGTGCTTGATATTAAGGGTGCCGCCGATCATCGATCTCAGCGCTGGGTGGTCCGCCACCTTGCCAGGCACGTACAGCTTGGTGTCGCCCAGGTCGCGGATGCGTGGCGCAAACCGGAACCCCAGCAGGTGCATCAGCGCGAACACGTGGTCGGTGAAGCCGGCCGTGTCGGTGTAGTGCTCCTCAATGCGTAAGTCCGATTCGTGGTACAGCAGGCCGTCCAGCACGTAGGTCGAATCGCGCACCGCGACATTGACCACCTTGGTGCTGAACGGCGCGTACTGGTCGGAGATGTGGGTGTAGAACAGCTTGCCCGGCTCGGCGCCGTATTTCGGATTGATATGCCCTGTGCTCTCCGCCCGGCCGCCGGTGCGGAAGCGCTGGCCGTCCGATGACGACGTGGTGCCGTCGCCCCAGTGCCCCGCAAACGAGTGCCTGAGCTGGGCGTTGACGAGTTCGGCCAGGCTGGCCGAGTACGTTTCGTCGCGGATGTGCCAGGCCTGTAACCAGGACAGCTTCGCGTAGGTGGCGCCGGGGCTCGATTCCGCCATCTTGGTCAGCCCGAGGTTGATCGCGTCGGCCAGGATCGCCGACAGTAACAGCGGGCGGTCCTTGGCCTCCTCGCCGTTTTTGAGGTGGACGAAATGGCGCGTGAATCCGGTCCAGTCGTCCACGTCCATCAGCAGTTCCGTGATTTTGATGCGGGGCAGCAGGCCGCTCGTAAGGTTGATCAGTACCTGCGCCGCGTCCGGCAGTTCATTGGTCAGCGCCAGGCGGTTGACCTTGGTCAGCTGCTGTTCGAGCAGCAGCAAGCGGTCATGCAGGTATTGGTCGCAGTCCTGGTCGACCGCGATCGGTAGCTCGCTCGCAGCCTTCATGGCACCGAATTTGGCCGCCGGCAGGAGGTATTCGTCGAAGTCGCGGAACTGCCGCGATCCCTGCACCCAGATATCGCCCGACCGCAGCGAATTCTTCAGCTCCGTCAGCAAGCAGATTTCGTAGAAGCGGCGGTCAAGCCCCTCGTCGGTGATGACGAGGGGCTTCCAGCGCGCCTTGACGAATGTGACTGGCGCGTCGTCGGGCACCTTGCGCGCGCCGGTCATGTTCATTTCGCGCAGCACGTTGATCGCGTCGAGCACCGCTTGCGCGGCCGGCGCTGCCTTCAGCTTGAGCACGTCGAGGAACTCGGGCGTATAACGGCGCAGCGTGCTGTATTGTTCGCCGATCAGGGACAGGTGGTCGAACGATTCGGGCTGTGCCAACTGGCCGGCCTCGGTGACGCTCTGCGCGAAATCTGACCATGGCAGGATTGCCTCGATCGCGGCGAACGGGTCGCAGCCCGATTCCTTGGCCTCGACCAGCGCGCGGCCGACCTTCGAATACAGACGCACCTTGTCGTTGATCGCCTTGCCCTGCTTCTGAAAGTCCTGTTGATGCTTGTTCTTGGCGACGCTGAACAGCTTGATCATGATGCGGTCGTGCAGGTCGACCAATTCATCCGTGACGGTGGCCATGCCTTCGATGGCCAGCGCCGCCAGGGTGGCATAGCGTCGCTCATCCTCGAACTTGGCCAGGTCGCGCGGCGTCATCTGCGCGCCCTCGCGGGCCATCTTCAGCAGCCGGTTCTGGTGGATCTGGCGGCCCAGCCCGTCCGGAAGCGCGAGCGACTGGAACACCTTGAGGCGTTCGATGTGCTCGCGCATGTAGCGGGAATTGGGCTTGAGCGGCGACTGACGCAGCCATACGAGCCAGGTGATGCTCATGTTGGGCGCGACGTTGAGCAGGTTGTCCAGGGAGCGCCTATGGTGGCGCTCCAGCGGCTCGATCAGCGTGCGATAGATTCGCCGGTTCGCCCTGGTCACGGCTTCGGCGCAGGCCCGTTCGATGACGGTCAGCGCAGGAAGGATGATGCGCTTCTGGCGCAGCGTATCGAGGGCGTGCGCTGCAAGGATCATGGCCCTATCGGTCTGCATGGCGAGGTCGGCCAGGCTGTGTACCAACTTGCGGAAATCAGGCAGGCCGAACACGGACAACCCCAAGTAGGCGCGCAGCTCGTGCAAATGCTCGTTTCGCGTTTTCTCCCGCTCGCCGTATTCGGGCCAAGCGCCGGCGTCGCTACGCACCTGTTTGGCAATCCAATGGAGCACCGAATCTGGCAGTACGGTGTCGCTGGCCAGCGCGTAGCCGGGGTAGCGTAGCAGGCACATCTGCACGGCGTAGCCGAGGCGGTTTGCGGCGCCACGGCGTTGCCGGATCAACGCCAGATCGGCATCCGTGAAGCTGTACTGCTGAATCAGATCATCTTCGCTTTCTGGCAATATCAGCAAGCTGTCTCGTTCGGTCCCGGAAAGTAGTACACGGCGGGGCATGCGTTCCCTTCTTCTTGAAAACGTAGGTTTATGAATGCTCGCCACGGCAACCAACACGGGCACGGCAATCAAGGGGTTGCGATTCTCGAAAATAGTTCTTGAAATTCTATTCTTGATTGCATACCATCTCAACGAGTTTCGATAAGAAGGGATACCCATGCGACCGTCCGTTGTGCTCGCCATGAAGCGAAACGCCGTACGTGAAGCGGTGAGCCGCTTTCGCACTGCTAACCCACGCATCTTCGGCTCGGTGCTGCATGGCACCGACCGGGATGGCAGCGACCTCGATCTGCTGGTCGATGCGCTGCCCGGTGCCACGTTGCTGGACTTGGGCGATTTGGAGGAGGAGCTGAAATCGCTGCTCGGCGTTGACGTTGATCTCCTGACGCCTGGCGATTTGCCCCCGAAGTTCCGCGCCAAGGTGCTCGCCGAGGCACAGCCGGTATGAGCGAAAACCGACTGCCCGATTACCTCGACCACATACAGCAGGCCGCCACCGATGCGCGCAGCTTCGTGGACGGCTTGGCCAAGGCCGACTTCCTGGTCGATAAGCGCACCCAGCAGGCCGTTATCATGAGCCTCATCATCATTGGCGAAGCGGCTACGAAGGTAATGGATGGCTACCCTGATTTCACCGAGATGCACACGGCCGTTCCGTGGCGCAGCATGCGCAACATGCGTAATCGCATGGCCCATGGCTACTTCGATATCAACCTCGATGTGGTGTGGGAGACGGTACAAGAGTGGCTGCCGCAGTTGCTTCAACAACTGCCTGCCGTACGTCGGGATGTCGACGAAAGCCGCGATGACAATGGAATGACGCCATGACTGGGTGCTGTGAAAATAAGAGTTGCGAAGTGACCGCGATGCGCGCGAATCACAGCCGCGTACTGTGGGTCGTGCTTGTGATAAATGCCGCAATGTTCCTGGTCGAGGGCGTGGCCGGCCTATTGGCCAACTCCACGTCGCTGCTGGCCGATGCGCTTGACATGTTCGGTGATGCCCTCGTGTATGGGTTCAGTCTGCTTGTGTTGGCACGTTCTACACAATGGCAGACCGGCGCCGCGCTGGCCAAAGGGGTGTTCATGCTGGTTTTCGGACTCGGCGTGTTGACGGAAGCATTTTATAAGATGCTTACCCCAGTAATGCCGGGCGTTGCAACGATGGGTGTCATCGGCGCTCTCGCACTGTGCGCTAACCTCGTATGCTTTTTCTTGCTGTACCGGCACCGTAGTGACAACCTCAACATGAGTTCGACCTGGCTGTGCTCCCGCAACGACCTGATCGCAAACGTCGGGGTTCTACTCGCCGCCGGCAGCAGCTACTTATGGTCCTCTCCCTGGCCCGACATCGTTGTCGGCAGCGCCATCGCCGTGTTGTTCCTGCACTCCGCGTTCGGTGTGCTGCGGCAATCGTTGCAGGCGTTGCGGGCGCCGGCGATACAGGTTGTCGCAATCAAGCGTCGGTGATCTAAGCCATGTTGATTGGATATGCCCGGGTCTCGACGCCGGATCAGAATCTGGAGCTTCAGCGCGAAGCCCTGGCCAAGCTCGGGTGCCAAAAAATCTTCGAGGACAAAGTGAGCGGCTCGCGCGCCGACCGCCCCGGCTTGGCGAAGGCTTTCGAATTGTTGCGCGAAGGCGATACCCTTGTGGTGTGGAAGCTGGATCGTCTGGGCCGCAGCGTCAAACAGTTGGTCGACCTGGTCGGCGAGCTTTACAAGCAAGGTGTTCATTTCCGGAGCCTGACCGATGCCATTGACACCGGCACACCATCCGGACGCTTTTTCTTTCACGTCATGGCAAGCCTGGCTGAAATGGAGCGCGAACTGACCGTCGAGCGCACACGTGCAGGACTTGAAGTCGCAAGACAACTTGGCCGTAAAGGCGGCCGCAAGCCGAAAATGACCGACAGCAAAATTGCCTCGGCTAAGAAACTTCTCGCTAGTGGAGTGCCGCCAAGGGACGTGGCAAAAAATCTCGGCGTCTCGATCCCTACCCTCTATCGTTGGGTGCCAGCTTCAACGCCCGCTTAGCGCCCAATTTTTTTCCCGTTTCCCTATTCACTCCCTTCCGGTCCGTGCGGCCCTAACGCAGGTACGACCGTCGACCGCGTCAATACCGCAGTGAATCCGGCTGGCTGATGCTGGGGCAGTCTCGGGCGGATTAGTCTAAAAATGTGTGTATTTGAATAATGTAAATAAGCGCGTAGATTGTGATTAGTACGGCAACGAGACAAGTTAAAAAAATTAACCATTTCCTGTCAGACTTACGTTGCTCTGTTTTGCCGCTTTTACGGCGTTCTTGATAACGTGAATTCTCTTCACCTGACGGCTTTTCCATCTCAACTCCATTTTTTTGCGCACGAATCAGCCTTTTCTCCAAGGCCTCCGACTGGCCTTATGCTCGATGAGCATTTAGCGTGCCGTCTGTGCTGGCGGCGTGAACCGGCCAAACCGCAATGCAAGGGCTGGCAATACGAGCAGGTTGAGCAGCGTCGACGTGAACAGTCCACCCAGGATGACCACGGCCATCGGCCCTTCGACCTCGTTGCCCGGCTCGCCGCTCATGATCGCCAGAGGCAACAGGCCTAGGCCCGTCACCAGCGCTGTCATCAGGATCGGCGCCAGGCGCTCCGAGGCGCCCAGCGTCGCCGTTTCCGCGTTCCACCGATGGCCTTCCTGGTGCACGAGGTGCTGATAATGAGAGATCAGCATGATAGAGTTGCGCAGTGTGATGCCGAACAGCGTTACGAACCCGACCATCGAACCGAGCGTCATAACGCCACCGGTCGCGAACACGGTCAGCGCGCCGCCGACGAGAGCGAACGGCAGGTTTGTCATCATGAGGACGAGGCCTCGGGCATCACGCAGTGCGAGGAAGACCAGCAGGCAAATGACGACCGCCGATACCGCGAAGTATATTAGGAGGTCGCGCTGCGCGCTTGCCTGGGCCTGGGCCTCGCCCTCGAAGGCAATGCTGTAACCCTGGGGCAGCTTGACCTCGGCAGCGACCTTGCGCCTTGCCTCGTCGACGAACTGGCCGACCGGCTTGCCGTTGACCTGGGCAGTGACCGTTTGCAGGCGCTGGGCGCTGTCGTGGAGGATCAGTGACCGTCCGCCGGTCTGGCGGATATCGGCCAGCGTACCGAGCGGCACGACGACGCCATCTGACGTCCTCAACGGAAGTTCGCCGATCTGTTCAGGGCTGCGGCGCGCCTCGTCTGCCAGGATAACGACGACCCCATACACGGCGTTGGCGTCGTAGACCTGGGCGACTGCGGTCCCCTGGTAGGCAGTCTGGATGGCTTCCATCACATCAACGGGCGCTAGTCCCCAGCGCGCGAGCTGGTCGTGACGCAACCGGATGGATAGCGCCGGCAGGGCCGCCGGCGCCTGCAGGGTTACGCCCGCCGCACCCGGCACGGCGTTCAAGGCTTTCGTTACCTGTGCACCCATCCGGTCCAGCACGTCCAGGTCGGGACCATAAATGTTGACGATGACGGGCGCTGTATATCCCGAGATCGTTTCCTGCACGCGTTCGGTCAGGAAGGTCTCGGCGGTGAAGACGAGCCCGGGAAAATCCGCCAGCTTAGCGCGGAGGGCGGCCTGCGCCTGTTCCTGTTCTTCCGCGCCCAGCCCCTGCGTGAGGCCGACCTCGAATTCGCTGTACTGTGGTCCAAATACGTCGATGCCTTGGGCGGTCCTGCCGACCCGCTGGGCCACCGTGCGGACGTTGGGCACCTCCAGCAATGCATGGCTGACGCGTTCGCCCACGCGCATCGATTCCTGAATCGAGGTGCCCGGAGCTGCCTGCATGTGCAGGATAAAATGACCTTCACGCAGTTCCGGCAGGTATTCGCGGGTGAAGAATGGCAGAGCGATGAGCGCCGCGAGAAGGAATCCACCAAACACCGTCAAGGCGACGCCCCAATGGGCCTCGACCTGGCCCAGGACGGTCACGTAGCGCGTCCTCAGCCAGCGGTAGGCGCGCGGCTCTGCCTTGTCCTCGGTCTGTCCCGCAAGCAGCGCGTAGCACAGCGCTGGGGTCAACGTCAGTGCCACCAGCAACGACGCCATGATAGCCAGGATATAGGCCATGCCGAGAGGCGCGAACAGCTTGCCGGACACGCCAGACAGGGTCAGCACTGGTAGGAAGATTGCCGCCACGGTGAACGTGGCGTAGATGACGGCGCCGCGCACTTCGGTGGACGCCGCGATGACCACGTCGGCAACTGGATGTGGCTGCGGCAGATGGCGATTTTCCCGTAGGCGGCGGTAGATGTTTTCCACGTCGATGATGGCGTCGTCGACAACCTCGCCCAGCGCGATGGCCAAGCCGCCCAACGTCATCGTGTTCAGCGGTACCTTGAAGTGGTACAGCACGATAAGCGCCGTGAGGAGGGACAACGGAATGGCCGTCACCGAGATCAGCGCCGTGCGCACGTTGAACAGGAATAGGAACAATACGATGACGACTAGCGCCGCACCGACCAGCAAGGCATTGCGCAGGTGGGTGGTCGATGTGGCAATGAAATCGGCAGGACGAAACAGGCTGGGATGCAAGTCAATGCCCTCGGAAGCGAACACTTGCTTCATGGCGGCCAGGCGGCTTTCTACGTTCCTAGTGACGCTGACGATGTCCGAGCCGTACTGGTTGCTGACCATGAGGATGACGCCAGGCCGGCCCTGGATGGTCGCGCCGCTGACTGGCGTTTCCTGCCCGGCCACGACCTTGCCGACGTCGGCCAGGCGCACAACGGCCCCGTTCTTCTGCAACAGGACCACCTGGCCCAGTTGCTCCGCGTTTGTAAGCTGGCCTACCGTGTCCAACACTAGGCGCTGGTTGGCCGTATCGATGACGCCCGAACCGAGGATGCCGGTCGCCCGCCTGGCGGCCGCAATAACGTCCTGGAGCGACAGCCCGTAGCGCACCAGCTTCGCCGGATCGGCCTGGATCTGATACTGCTTAATCTCGCCGCCGTAGATACCGATGTCGGAAACGCCGGGACTGGCCAGCAGTCTTGGTTTCAAGGTCCATTCGGCAAAGCTGCGTAGGTCCATTAGCGAGCGCTTGGACGAGGTCAACCCGATAGCCAGCGTCACGCTGGTCGAGGAACTCAGCGGCGTCATCTTGGGTACCGCTACGCCGGCGGGCAGGCTGCCGGCCAGCGTTGAGACTTGTTCGGCCACCGTCTGGCGCGCGCGCTGGATGTCGACCGTGTCGTCAAAGATGAGGTTGACCACCGAGACCCCCTGGATCGATTGCGAGCGCATCGATTGCAGGCCGATCGATCCGCCGAGCACGTTCTCGACGCGCTGCGTCACCAGTTGCTCGACCTGCTCGGCCGACAGACCCGGGGCCTCGGTCTGGATGCTGACGAGCGGCGGCGCGAACTCGGGGAACACGTCTTGGCGCGACTGGGTCAGCGCATATACGCCGTAGCCCGCGACCAGGCAAGCCAGGGCAAAGATCACGCCGCGCAGGCGTACGGAAAATTCAATGATGGGTGTGAGCATAGTGGGACGCCTGTCAGTCGCTGCTGAGCAAGGCGCGGCTCTCTTCTGATAGCAACAGTTGCCCCCCTGCACCACGACCGCTTCGCCGGCATCGAAGCCTTTGAGAGCCACAAACGAATTGCCCGAGGGCGTCGCCTGAACAATCGGACGCCGCTCGAACTCCTTCGCGCTCTTGCGCACGTAGGCCCAAGGCTGGCCGCCGTACCACACGACCGCTTCACTAGGAATTCGCACGCCCGAACGCTGTTGCGCGCCGCTACGGCCAGCCAGGCGGGCGCCAACCGCCAATGGCGCATCCGCCCGATACAGCCAGGCTTGGCCCTGCATGGCCGGATCCGTCTGCGGCGATGTGGAGATCAAGCGGGCTTCCACTGGGGCGCTCATATCGACCGACAGCGTCAAGCGCTGTGGCGCTACGTCGTTTGGGGACGAGAGCACGACACGCACCAGGACCGCCGTCCTGTTCGTTAAGCTGGTTAGCTCGGGCGATGCCGGCGCCATAGCCCAGGCGGCGACGCGCGGCCCGAATTGCTGCCGTAGGGCCGTTCCTACGGCAGTGACGGCGATCTGCGCAGCGCTGGCCTTGGCTTTCGACGCCTCGGCATCGGCGTGCGCCGCATCCAGGGCTTTGCGCGAGACGTTCTGCTTGTCGTCATACAGGGCCTGTACGCGTTTCAGTTCCGCTTCGCGTTGCGCGAGTTCCGCCTGCGCAGCGCGCAAGTCTGCCGCGCCGGCCGCATAGCGGGTGGCGAGGTCGAACAGGGGCTGCAAGTCGATCACCGTGCCGTAGAGGGCGGGGCCGTCCGTTGCCTGCGCCGCCGCCAGCGCGGCCGTCTGAATGCCGCTATGCGCCTGGGCAGCTTCGTCCACGGTCAGCGTCGTCAATCCATCGTCGACCTCGATCGCGAACGTCTTGTGGATCGGTGCTTCGCGCTCGGCCTCGCTTGATCGCTCCTTCTTGCTGATCCAATGGGCTGACACCAGCGCGAGCGCCAGAATCGTTGGCGACATCAAAAACAAAACCTTGGCGAGTTTAATCTTGGGCATATGTCATTTCTTCGATTCGGATGCCAGAGGACGTTGGATTGCATCTTCGATTCGCCCCAGCGCCTGTTGTACCTGGAGGGATGCGTCGAACAAGGCAAGGCGGGCAGAGAGTTCCGTCTTTCGGTTCGCTTCCAGCGATACGCGATCGTCCTCACCCAACTTGAAAGCGCGTCTTGTAGCTGCCAGTTGTTCCTGCTGGACGAGGAATTGCTGGTCGGCCTCGCGCAGGGCGTCGCGCGCGATGCGGTAGGCCGTCATAGCGCCATCCAGCTCGGTCCACGCCTTGGTTTGCGCCTGCCGGACGCCGGCCGCTGCTTCCTGCCGTCGTGCACTGGCTTCCGCGATCGGTCCTTCGTTCCGGTTGAACAGCGGAAGTTCAATGCCGGTAAAATCGAATCCGGGCTTCCTGACTCCCTGGTCGAAGGTGTAGCCAGGGCCGAGGTGGATGTCCGGGTATTGTTTGGCGACTTCGAGCTGCAGGGCCGACTGGCTCGCCTCGTAGCCTTCCAGCGCCGCCCTCACATCCGCACGGTTTTGCAAGACCAGGGTCTTCAGTTCGGCAGCCGGAAGCGGAGGATCCGGCTGCACGAACTCGCCCAGGTCCAGCTCGATTCCATCCAGGGCATGCGAGTTCAGTCCGAGCAGGCCCGCTACTTCGATGCGTGCGCCGCGAGCTTCCTTACGGGCGTTCAGCAGGTCGGTGCTCGACTGGATCAGCGCGAGCTGCTGCTGGTTCACTTCACGGGCCGAGATATATCCTTCGCGCAGCCGCCGCTGGAGCAGGGCAACCAGCGACTGGTCTAGCTCGACCTGCTGTTGGAGCAGCCGCGCTTTCTCCGTACTCGCCCACAACACCAGGAGCTGCTGCCGCAAGCGGCTGCGCACATCCCATCCGATGCTTGCCAACTGCAAGCGCGCGGCAGTGGCTTGATGGGACGCAACGGCCACACGAAACCCTCGTTTGCCCTGGGTTTCGATCGGCACATCCAACGCCAGCCCCAGCGTCCATGACGATTCGCCATCCTTGGGGATCAGCGCATATTGCAGAGGCACCTGCAAGGTTGGATTGGGGACCTGTCTGGCCGTGGTCACTGCCGCTTCCGCTGCGGCCAGTTTAGCCCGTGCCGCCTCCAGGTCGGGATTGAAGTGAAAGGCTACCTGTGTCAACAGGTCCAGTGTCCACTGGCGTGGCGGCCATTCGAGTGGCAGGCTGCCCTGATGCCCGGCCTGGATATACTTCCGCAGGTCTTCTGCGTCCAGAGAGCGAGCTGCCAGTGCCTTAGCGCTCGTCCCCGCGTCAAACGGCATTGCGACGTAGCGTTGGACCGCGCATCCGGAAAGCAACATGCATAGGACGAGCGGCAGCATGACGCTGCGCGGGCAGGGGAAAGATGGCGGTGTCTCTGGCATGGAGCATCGAAATCGTGAGGTGCCGGAAAAATAACGTCCCAGACTTAGCAAACCCTTAGCACGCTAAGTATTTACTAAGTCTGCAATGACAATCTCGGCCGACAAAATTCAAGAAGGAGCGATATGCGGGTGTTGTTGGTCGAAGACGACCTGTCCATCGGTAGCGCCGTCGAGAAGGCGCTGTGCAATGCCGGCTATACAGTCGACTGGGTCCAGGAAGGGAATGCTGCACTGACGGCGGCCACGGTGGAGAAGTACGCGCTGGTCCTGCTAGACCTGACCCTGCCCGGTAGGGATGGACTCGACGTATTGCGAGGCTTGCGAGCCAGCCGCAATGCGGTGCCGGTCCTGGTGATGACGGCCCGCGCCGCTGTCGAGGAACGTATCGACGGCCTTGATGCAGGTGCCGACGACTATCTGGTAAAACCCTTCCATGTGGGCGAACTGCTCGCCCGCGTGCGCGCGCAGGTGCGCCGGCAGGGATCCGACGTCCAGACGGTATTGCGCAACGGGCGCCTGACGTTGGACCCGTCCCGCCACGAGGTGACCTACGGCGGCGAAGCGCGCCAGCTGTCACCGCGCGAATTCGCCGTCCTGCACGAGTTCCTTCGACGGCCCGGCATGATTCTGTCGCGTGGTGAGCTGGAACAGCGGATCTACGGCTGGAACGAGGAAGTCGAGAGCAATGCGATCGAATTCCTGATCCATAATCTGCGCCGAAAGCTCGACAGCAGCGTCATCAAGAATGTCAGGGGGTAGGATGGATGATTCCAAAAGAACCGTGACGCGCTCTCGCTCCCTGCGCTCGATGCTGTCCGCGTCCATCTGCAGCGCAATCCTTGTGGTCGGAATCATAGGCGCTTTCGTGTCGTTCCAATTTGCTTTCGACGAGGCCAAGGATTTACAAGATGACGAATTGCGGGAGATCGCCCAGCTCGTGCAACTGAAGAACAGAACCGTCGTTTCGTCCGAGGCACAGCCTTCGGCCAACGATGAGCCGGAAATGCGGATCTGGGTCATCCGCACGTTCAAGGGCGGGACGCTGGTCAGGACACCCGACCTGATGCTGACCCTGCCGGCCAACCTGACCGATGGCTTGCACACAGTGCAGTCGCGAGGGGAATCCTGGCGCCTGTACGCCAGGACGATCGACAGTGAACATGGCCTCGCGGTGGCGCAGCGTACGTCTGCGCGCGACGAGATCGCGCGCGACAGTGCCTTGCGGACCCTCGTGCCTTTTCTCATCGTGATTCCGATACTCGTGCTGCTGACCGCGATCCTGGTCCGGGTGCTGCTGGAGAAGGTCGGCGAGGTCGCCCACCAGGTGGACCAGAAGGGCAATGGCGATTTCGAACCGCTGGGAATGACGGCGGTGCCGGCTGAAATCATTCCCTTCGTCGCCGCGACGAACCGCCTGCTGGAACGCGTCGACAGCGCGGTGTCGAAGCACCGGCAATTTGTCGCCTCGGCCGCACACGAATTGCGCTCGCCAGTCACGGCCATGACACTGCACTTGGAAAATGCCTTGGGCGGCCCTGAAGCTTCTCCTGCCCTGCAGGCGACCCTCTCTCCGATTGGTGCAGGACTGGAACGCATGCGAATGGTCGTCGAACAGTTGCTCTCGCTCGCCGGCATGCAAGCTCCTTCTGTGCATGCGCCTGTGCGATTTGACGGACGCCCCGTTGTCGTTGAGGCGATCGCCGAAGTCTTTCCTGTCGCGGATGCGAAAGGCGTCGACCTCGGCCTCGTCGTTGGTGACGAACTGACCTTGCTGGGCAGCGAGCACGATTTCCGAGCACTGGCGAGAAACGCGATCGAAAACGCAGTCTTGTACACGCCGTCCGGCGGCAAGGTCGATGTGCGCCTATACCCGGACGGCGATGACGCCGTGTTCCAAGTCGACGACACGGGGCCGGGCATCCCACCGGAGCAGTTATCGCGTGTGTTCGATCCATTCTTCAGGATTCCTGGATCCGGCCAGCCCGGCAGCGGCCTGGGTTTGGCCATTGTCCGCGCGGCGGCGGCGCGCCTCGGCGGGACGGTCACCCTGCGCAACCTCAGGTCCGACGCCGCCAGCGGACTGGCGTTCATCTATCGCCAACCATCGGCGGACTGCTGACATGCTCGAGTACCTGATCAGCGTCATCAATCGAATGGGGCACTGGGGCTACCTGGTCATCTTCCTGGCGGCGGCTCTCGAATCGGCGGCGTTCCTGGGATTGTTCGTTCCGGGGGAAAGCCTGGTACTAGTGACCGGCTTCCTGGCCGCGCAAGGAACGCTCGATCTCGACGTGTCGATCTGGACGATCACGCTCGGCGCCTTTGTCGGCGACAGCTTGGGCTATGAGCTCGGGCGGCGCCTCGACCGCGCCACCCTGATCCGCTACGGTCGCCATGTGGGATTGACGGAGGAGCGTGTTGACAAGGCCGACGCCTTCTTTCAAAAGCACGGTGGCAAATCTGTTTTCCTTGGCCGATTCATTGGCTTCGCCCGGGCCATCGTGCCCTTCCTGGCAGGATCGACCCGAATGCGCTACCGCGTCTTTTTCCCCTTTAATGTACTGGGCGCGGGTATCTGGTCGTCGGTCCTGGTCCTGCTCGGCTATTTTCTCGGCGCCAGCTGGCAGCATGCCGCACGGTGGGTGGGAGCGGCCAGTCTGGTCCTTGGCGGGTTCATCGTGTTTTGCATCGTGTTGGTGTGGTTGCACCGGATCGTCAGCGGGCATCAGCAGCACCTCCAGCGGGGTTGGCATCGCATTCTGGGCAGTCCCCTCTTGACGAAGATTCGCGGGAAGTTAGCGCCGCAAATCGCCTTCCTGCAAGCCAGGCTGTCGCCCAACAGCTATCTCGGCCTGAGCTTGAGCATTGGCGCGGCTTTCCTGCTGGCTGCCGGCTGGCTGTTCGGCGGTATCGCAGAAGACGTCGCGACCAATGACCCGCTCACGAAAGTCGACGTGCTGATTGCGCATTGGCTGCACGCCCAGGTCACGTCAGGCATGGCAAATGTCATGATCGGCATCGGTACGGCAACCGGGCCGCTCGCGATTACTGCTTATGTCCTGATGACGGCGCTCTACCTGATGGTCAGGCGCGAATGGTACTGGTTCGCGGCGCTCCTGCTGACGGTCCCGAGCGGCATGCTCGTCAACACCTTGATGAAGCTGGCTTTCCACAGGGCGCGTCCGAGCTTCGAGCATCCGCTGCTGTCGCTGGCAACCTACAGCTTTCCGAGTGGGCACACTGCGGGGGCAACTCTGTTTTTCGGCGTCCTCGCTTGTATCGTCGTCGGCAAGGTCAGGTCATGGTCGTGGCGCATCGGGGCCTTGCTCGTCGCGCTGACGCTCGTCCTGACCGTGGCGTTCAGCAGGATGGCCCTGGGGGTACATTACCTGAGCGATGTACTGGGCGGCATGGCCGAAGGCGTGACATGGCTGGCGTTCTGCATGACGGGCTTGCATACCTACCAGGGGCACCGTGCCGCGCGTGGGGATGCTCGTCTAAAACATGAGGAAATAATGAGATGACCAATCCAAGGTTTTCCACGTTGCGTCGGATTCCGCGCGCGGTCTGGGTGCTGGGCTTCGTGAGTATGCTAATGGATATCTCCTCCGAGATCGTCCACAGCCTGCTGCCGATGTTCCTGGTCTCTGGCTTGGGCGCGAGCGTTGCAACGGTCGGGCTGATCGAAGGCATCGCCGAAGCCGCGGCGCCCATCGTGAAAGTTTTCTCTGGCAGTCTTAGTGACTACTTGGGTAACCGGAAATGGCTCGCCGTGGCCGGCTATGCGCTCGGCGCGGCAAGCAAGCCGTTCTTCGCCATCGCGGCGTCGGCGGAACTTGTGCTGGCGGCGCGCTTTGCCGACCGCATCGGCAAAGGCATACGCGGCGCGCCCAGGGACGCGCTGGTCGCCGATATCGCTCCGGCAGAATACCGAGGTGCGGCGTTTGGCTTGCGGCAGTCTCTGGATACGATTGGCGCATTCACCGGCCCCTTGATTGCGGTTGGATTGATGTTCTTGTGGGCGAATGACTACCGGCGCATCTTCTGGATTGCCCTGATCCCTGGCGCGCTGGCCGTTTTGCTGTTGACACTCGGCGTCGAAGAACCGGCACATGCCGCTTCGTCGAAGGGTGTCAATCCCATTCGAAGGGAGAGCCTGCGCAAGCTCTCTGCTTCCTACTGGTGGGTTGTCGCCATCGGCGCCGCGTTTACACTGGCACGGTTCAGCGAAGCCTTTCTCGTATTGCGTGCCATGCAGGGCGGTATGAAGCCGGCCCTGGTGCCGCTCGTGATGGTGGCCATGAACGTGGTGTACACACTGTCCGCCTATCCCTTCGGGAAGCTAGCCGACTCGATGAACCATATGCGCCTGCTCGTCATCGGGCTGGGATTTCTCGTCTGCGCGGATATGGTGCTGGCACAAAGCAGCGCGTGGCCAGCTGTCCTGCTCGGGGTAAGCCTATGGGGGCTGCACATGGGCATGACTCAGGGTTTGTTGGCCGTAATGGTGGCGCACACAGCGCCGGCCGACCTGAAGGGCACGGCATTTGGCTTTTTCAATTTGGTAAGTGGCGTGGCCATGCTTGTGGCAAGCGTCGTCGCCGGACTACTTTGGGAACAATTTGGCGCGGAGGCGACGTTTTATGCGGGCGCCTTGTTCAGTGTGCTGGCCGCTGTTTTGATCATCAGTGGCAGTCATTATTTGACGAGCGCAGAGTGAAAGTCGCATTTCGCACGCTGGACCTTGCCCTCGCCCTTGGACGAGGAGTTGAAAACGCAATTCGCCAGTCAGCTTAGCACCTGAATTTTCTGTTTTCTCTCTTCAATTTCAATAAACCACCTTGAACGTCGGGCTGTCCTCGGCGCGCGTCTGGAGCCGGTTGTACATGTCGGCGTCGTGTTCGAGCGCATTGGTGGCGGCAGTGGCGCGCAGTGTGTGCGGCCCGAAGCCCTCGACGTCGATCCCGACCGTGACAGCATATTCGAGAAATACTTTGTAGACGCCATCGAGCGTAATCGCACGGGCGCAACGCGCATATTTGCTCACGGGACGATTCAGTCCGGGCTTGTCGTCGCCATGGCCAGCCACTTCAAGGTAGGCAGCGATCCCGCAGGCGGCGGCCGGATGTAGTGGCACGCACCGGATTTTTGAGCAATTACGAGAAGAACAACAGAACTCGGAGAAAATCGTACGCGAAGCAGATTATAGACCGCGCTTGGAATTAGCCATGAGACCGCTTATGTCAGGCTCCATCACCGCCAGTGATGATGTAGACTCTCCTCATTCGCCCAGTGCTTAACGTGCATTTTTTCCCGTTTTCTCTGCCTACCCCTCTATAGAGACGGCCGTATCGAAGACGGATGGGCGCATTTTCGCCGGGTCAAAGAACGGGAGTGGCATCCGCAATATCTGGACGGTGACGCAAAATTGAAAGGCGTCCTGCTCCCACAGAACCTGAATAGGGGATCTCGAAAGACAATACAAAGAAGCGCTCAAAAAATGGCCACCCCCTTGATCTAATTCCTCAAGCAGGGGAAGGCGGCCCGGCCGCAGGCCGATCGTGGCCGCCTGGTGCCGGCGCTGTTCGATCGCGTCGACGTCCACTAACTGCGCGCGCGATCGCCGGCAACCTGGTCGTGGCCAGCTGCGGCCGCCGCTCGATGCCGGCGCACCTGGCCAGCTGCAGGCCGATCGCGGCCGCTTGGTGCCGGCGCCGGCCGGCGCCGCTCGATCGTGTCGACGTCCACCAGCTGCGGCGTGCGATCGCCGGCAACCTGGTCGTGGCCAGCTGCGGCTGCCGTTCGATGCCGGCGCACTGGCCAGCTGCAGACGATCGGCAGAATGTAGTCTATGCCACCAAATCACGTAAGATGCCAAAGTACAACCATACGGGTGACAGATTGCCTCTAACTGCTGTACGCACCTCTAACGGGGAGATAGTCGAAGCATTCGATCTCACGGCCGAACAGTGGTCGACTATGAAGGCGGAACCTCCAGGGTCCTACCTCATTCGGCGTAGCCGCCTGCCGGCGATCCTCAAGCAAAATTTGCGCGGTACACGTTGGTTTGCTGCTCGACCTGGGGAAAGCGACTCAAGTTGGAAGCCTACGTCACCTGAACACGAATTCGCCCAGATCCGTCTAGTCAAAGCACTACGTGTCGCAGGCGTCAACGCGCGTATCGAAGAACCTGGTGACACTCCTGCTGGGGAGAAATGGGAAGCAGACGTCTATATCGAAGATGGGAGCCGCAAGATTGCGATCGAAGTACAGGTTTCCCAGCAGACTTTCGATGAGTACGTGCGCAGGTCTGAGAAGTACAGACAATCCGGTGTCAAAGTGGTTTGGCTAGTCAATAATAGACATTTCCGAAATTTCACTCTTGGATGTTTGGCCGACAACGGACGAGATCTATCGAGGCCTGGCGGCCCGGTTAAGAACGGGGAACAGTTCAGCCGTCACTTCCCAGCATTCCCGTTAACGTTCAAATGCCCAAAAGGCCAACCTACTGATGATGCCGTCCGCGTGAGCGTATTCCTACCGCCGGAGGGTTGGCCTGTACGAGAACTATGTCTGGACGAATTTGCTGTGGCGTTGGCCAAAGGTGCCTTGACACACGCCAAAGGAAAATTTTGGGTCTGGACCAAGTGAAGTAGGACGAGTGCAGCCGCCCGACCGTCTGTAGTGGTCAAGTAATTTCGGACACGACGATAAGTTTTTTCTCTGCCATTGTGCGTTCATAGACGCTGGGCGGCAGATTGCCCAATACAGAATGCAGGCGCTCGCAGTTGTAGAAGCCGGCGATGTAGTTGGCCACGTCAAACTTTGCTTCTGCGTGGTTGGCGTAATTGCGTTGCCAGACGCGCTCCATCTTCAGATTCAGGAAGAAGCGTTCAGCGACGGCGTTATCCCAGCAGTTACCTTTGCGGCTCATGCTGCAGACGAAGCCATGCTCGGTCAGCAGCGCTTGGTACTGGTCGCTCGCATACTGGCTGCCGCGATCGGAATGGACGATCAGTCCGGCCGCTGGCCGGCGCGCCTGGATTGCCATGCGCAAGGCATCGCAGACCAGGGTGGCTGGCATGCTCGGCGCCATTGCCCAGCCCACGACTCTGCGCGAAAACAGGTCGAGCACGACAGCCAGGTACAGCCAGCCGGCGCCAGTGCGGATGTACGTGATGTCCGAGGCGTAAGCCAGGTTCGGCGCTGCCGGGTTGAACTGCCTGGCAAGCACATTCGGCGCAACTGGCAAGGCATGTTTGCTGTTGGTCGTGTGCACGAATTTCCGCTTCCATACTGGCTTCAGGCTGGCTTGCTGCATCAGCCGGCGCACCTTGTAACGGCCGAGCTGGAGGCCGCTATTGGTCAGTGCTGCGACTAGGCGACGACTGCCATAACTTTGGCCGCTGCTCATGAACGCGGCACGCAGGTGTACGCTCGCTTTGCAAGAAGTCGGCATAGCTGCACGACGTTTGGCTTCGTAAAATCCGGCCCGGCTCACGCCCAGCAGGCGACAAGTTTGTGCGACAGGTACGGCCTTCGTTTGCATCTCGTCGATGAGCCGGTAGCTCACTTGAGCTCGCGGGCAAAGAAGGCCGATGCCTTTTTTAACACGTCCACATCACTACGAAGCTGGCGGTTTTCCTGCTCCAACTGGCGAATACGCTGCTGTTCAGCCGTCAACGGCTTCCCAATGCCCGGCTGGCCCTTTTGCTCGGCCTCGTACTTGTAGTGACCTGCATTTGAAACAGGCCCGACCAGCATTCCAGCCGATTCTCGGCCAGGAATAACTGCAACTGACAGCCCCCTCAAACCAGAATTAGCTGCAAATGAACCTGCATTTATCCGCGTCGACCTGCATTCCATCGCCGCGAACCAGCATTATCTGCAACTGACCAAGCTGTTCAACACGGCCTTGGTATCGGCCTCGATTTCGGCCAACACGCCCAGCCAGTGACCTATGACCCGCTTGACGCTCGGTGCCGGCTGCGTGTCGCGCCAAACCGTCAGGATGCGCTGGTAGCCGACCAGATCAGCCCGCTGCACGCAATACGCGGTCGTCATCTGGGTCGCCTCGATGTCGGTGAATCCGCCAGGGGCGCGGCTGGCCTGCTCAAGTAGTCCGACCTGGGCGGCCGTATCGCTTTGGATTCCACGAAGGTGCTCGATGATGAGCGGAAGTCCGGTCGGATTCGGCCACGGCAGGATTTCGATTTCCTCGGTCGTGCCGGTGCCGGTTGCGATCCTCAAGACATCATGGAAGCCAGCTCCGATCAAGTCCGCCTTCGGGATGTTCGTATGCGTCCACGGAAACAGCTCCAGTTTTTGCTCCACCAGCATGCGCAGGTCCTGCTTGAATCCCTGCTCCAAACCGGGAGGCCGTGCGTCCTGGTTGTCTGCCTCGACCATTTTCCAAATACGCTCGATGTGGTCGTCCTGCTCAGCCTCAGGAAACAAACTGATATTCCAAGCGAGGCAGCAACTCATGGCCGCCTTCTTTCGCGCCTCCTTTTCTTCAACGAAGAGAATGTGCGGCAACATGAAGGACGAAAAGCAGGACGCGACTGTAAATTGTTTGAATTTCATGGGCAGAATCAGATGGGCAGGCCAGCGGCAAGCATCCGGTCGCGTAACTCCGCTGTGCGCGCCGGTTCGAGTTTGTTGTTGAACAGCGCGCGGATTTCCGCAGGCTTGGCGTCGAACTGTTCCACCATATCCTTCAGCCGGTACCCGTGACGGGTCAGGGTAGGCTCCAGATCGTCGAGCTGGCGCGACAGCACGGTTTCCACCAGCGCGGCCGTCACGGGCTTCTCGCCGGTCTGGTAGCCCGCTTCCAATGCCAGGGTCAGGTGCAGTTGGACTTGCAACGGCGTGCGCAGCTTGGTGGACAGGATATCGATTGCCTCGCTGTTCAGGATCGATTCTGGATCAGTGTTCGGAGCCGCGCTGGCGCCAAGCAGCCACAGGATGTACTCGCGCTGGCTGCCGGCGACGCCATCGAGCGTGAAGATATCGGTGCGGTAGCCGATTTCTTCCATGGTCGGGCGACGCAAGTCGTTGCGCAGCTTCGGATGGCCGGCCAGGATCACCGACAACCGGCCGCCTGCGTCCTCGACCACTTCCATCAGGCGCTTGAGGCCGATGAGCGTGTGTCCGTTCAGGTCGTGCGCCTCATCGACGAACAGCGCCACTGGCCTCTTTCCCTTCTTGACGATCTCCTGCAATTCGCGCTCCCGCTTCTCGCTCTGCTTGGGAATTTGCACCTGCTTGTCCTGCGTCAGGTCGTAGTAGAGCGTGGAGATCAAGGTGGCCAGCTTGATGCTGTGCTTTTCCACGGACAGCGACTTGGCGACGGCCACACGGTTCTCGTCTTTCAAAATCTGCTGAAGGCGGCGCAGCGTCACCGTCTTGCCACTGCCGACAACACCGCACAGGGCGATCAGCCGCCCCTCAAGGGTGGCCCCTTTGATGTCCTTGATCAGCTGCTTGTGGTGGTCGGTTTCGTAGTAGCCGGCCTGGCTCAGTGGTTGCGTCAGCCCGTAGTACTGCATCACTTCAACTCGCATGGTCCTCTCCAGTCTTCTTGTTTCGGAAATAATCTCGTATGCGCGCGAGTACGACGCTGCGCGTCAGCGTCTCACTCAGCACCTGGTCGATGACGGTGCGATCCACGAGCGACAGCTTGGCCAGTGGCCTGGCTAGCTCGTTCGCTATCGCCAGCTTGGCGGCGATGACGTTCGCAAAATGGAATTCATGCGCCTCGGCGTCGAAAGGCTGGATTGGTAATTCGCCTGGTAAATTCAGTGGTGCTAAGTGTAGGTCCTTGCCGGCCAGCGCCTCGATGGGCAGCTTGAGCTGGTCGGCCAGGGTGCGTATACGGTCGGCGCGCGCGTCGGCCGCGCCGCGCTTGAAGGCGCGATAGCGGTTCAATGGAATCGGCCCGGCGACCGGGTAGTACGGGCCAGTACGCACGCTTTCGTACTCAACGTACAGTTCGTTGTCGAACAGCCCCCACAGCAGCAACACGTATTCGCCGGCCATGTCCGGCTCCACTTCATAGCTGGTGCCCTCGACCGACACGCGCGCGTCCACACCCACGCGGCGCCGCTCCGGCTCGCGGGCGAAGCGACAGTACTGCTCCCAGGCGCACATCTGCCGGATGCCGCCGCTCGGGAAATTGGCAAGCCAGTCCTCGATGCGCGAATGCTGCTCGGAGCGATGATCCTGGCGAATGTAGCGCATCAGGTAGCGCAACAGCCATTCGTTGGCCTCTTGCTCGGTTTCGGGCTTGTGGAAGTGGTAAAGCGTCTCGTGGGCTTCCTTCACCGTGCGGAATGGCCGCTCGACTTTTCCCTTGGAGCGGGCCGTGACGCGCTCGCCGTCCTTGCCGGCCGGGATGTGCGTCATCCACTCGATGCCCAGCGCGTGCATCACATTCTGGAATACGCGGCTCTTGGCGACAGGGCCGTTGTCCAGATAGATCATCAGCGGCCGTCCCTGGAAAGGGTATTCGGGGTCTGCCTTCGGCGCCATCGCGTTGAACAAGAAGCGTAGCGCCGATTCGGCATCCTCGCCATAGACGCAGCGGTATTCCTGGTATGCCACGCCGCTGCGGTCGTCCACGACGCTGTACAGCATCAGCGTCGGCTCGCCCTTTCCCGGCTCGATCCAGTCCGGCTTCTCGATCCGCTTGAGGTCGGACGGCGACATGTCGAACTGCCAGCAGTCGTTGCTGTGCTCGGCCTGGAAGCGCACGGCTGGCGGCTGCCGGCGCAGGCGCGGCTGGTCGAGGTGCCAAAGTGTGAGGTATTGGTTGACCGTGCTGCGCGTCAGCACGCCTTTCGGCGCGCGCACCAGTCCCTGCGCCGTCTCGATGCCATATTCCTCCAGCAGCTCGATGGAGCGCTTCGTGGACAGGTGGCGGCCCTGCTTGTTGGTGGTCCGCAGCTTGAGGGCGGCGACCAGCTCGCAGTACCGCTCCAGTTCAGATTTCGGCAGCACGCGCGGCTTGCCGTGGTCGGTGCGGTGGACGACGCGTGGCTTCAGAAAGTCCTTCAGGGCGCGATACACCGACGTGGTGGATATGCCGTATAACTCGGACATAGCGCGCACCTGGGTCGCACGCTCCGGACTTTTGTGAGGCAGACGGTCAAGCCGCTGCCGCAATTGCAGCAGCGATTCGGCCGGGATCTGTTTACGCCACCCGGCCGCCACCGCTCTCAGCCTTATCGAGATAATTGTAGAGCGTGGATTTGGAAATCCCCATCATCTTGCAGATTTCGTCAACGGTGTGGTTACGCTCCCGGTGCAGTTTCACGGCAAGCGCGAGCTTGACCGGATCAAGTCGCGTCGGCCGCCCGCCCATGCGACCGCGCGCGCGTGCCGCGACCAGTCCGGCTTGCGTGCGCTCGCGGATCAGATTTCGCTCGAACTCGGCCAGTGCGCCGAACAGATGAAAGACCAGCTTGCCGCCGCTCGATGTGGTGTCGATGTTTTCTTGCAGACTGCGCAGCCCGACCTTGGCGGCTTCGAACCGCTCGACCAGCTCGATCAAGTTCTTGAGCGACCGGCCCAGCCGATCCAGCCGCCAGATGACAACCGTGTCGCCGGCACGCAGCATGCTCATGAGAGTGGTCAGTCCGGTGCGGTCCGCCCTGGCTCCACTCACCATATCCTCAAAGACGCGCTCGCAACCGGCCGCCTGTAACGCGTCGCGCTGCAGGTCCAGGTTCTGGTCGTCGGTCGAAACACGGGCGTAGCCAATTAGCATGGTGACTTGTCCAAGAAATCACGAAAGTTCAGTATAGCTGGACTTTGAATATTGGAAAGGGATTGTGGAGTGTCGTTGTGCTTGAGCTACCCGCCGCTCGCCGGCCGGACGGAGGAGTCCAACAAACCCTCGTTTATTGGACCTGCATGAATGACAAGGTGATGTTTCGCCCCTTGAAAAAAGATAAATTTTTCGTAGATGACTGAATTCAAGGTTTAACGAACCGGCTTTACCATCTCCGAACGCTTGAACCCAATAATTGGTCGAGTCTGTCTTTGGCACTCAAGGCAAGACCACATCTACCGACTTCTCAATCGGCGAATAACACACGCCGATTTTTTCATTGCAGCCTTGGTACGTCGTCACCACTGTCACCTTTTTCGATGTTGGCACCCGCACCAGGTCGACGCCGACCTTGACGGTCTGGTGATAAACCTCGGTCTTGCCAAAAGTTTGATCGACTTTCGTTTCCGCTGGCGGCAAGTGAACCGCTCCAAGCGACGCACCGCCCGCGTTCTTGATGGTCACGCGGATTTTGTCCTTGTACACGTAGTAGCCGCCGGCCGGGGTAACATCGATCGCCAGCTTATTGGGACCGACGACGCTCACCCTTGATTTGAAGGCTTCGTCCGGCTCCAGCAATTCCGGGGCTTTATCCTTGAGCAGGATACCGGCCATTGGAGACTTTCCGCTTAATGACGACTGCTGCGCCCACGCGACAGCGGCGATGCCCCCGGCGACGCAAAATGCCGCCGAAAGGGTAATCTTCGACTTCGTGTTCATCTTGTTTTCCTTATCTCTACATAGTCGAAGCCGGCCAACTCAATGAATCTTCCCGTCACGCATGCGAATGACGCGACCGCAGGCGGCCGCCAGGTCTGGGTTATGGGTCACGACCAGAACGGTCGTGCCTGACTGGTGCAGGCTGCGCAAGGTATCGAATATACCTTGCGCGGCGACCGAATCAAGACTGCCGGTCGGCTCGTCCGCCAACAGAATCTTCGGGTCATTGATCAGTGCGCGCGCAATCGCTACGCGCTGCATCTGTCCGCCCGACAGTTGGGACGGTAAGTGATCCTCGCGGCCATCCAATCCAACCAGGGACAGCAATTCGCGCGCGCGCCGGTCGGCATTGCTTTTTCCCGCGAACATCGCGGGCAAAGCGACGTTTTCCGCTGCGGTTAGCGTTGGCAGTAGAAAAAACTGCTGAAACACGAAGCCGATTGTGCGGCTGCGCAGGCGCGTCAGCGCGGCATCATTCATAGCCGTCACGCTTTGCCCGTCAATCGTAATCTCCCCGGCCGATGGCTTGTCAATCGCGCCGATCAACTCCAGCAGTGTCGTCTTGCCGGAGCCGGATGGCCCCACGACTGCAACAAACTCCCCTTGGGCGACAGTTAGAGACACGTGATCGACAGCATGAATGGCTTCCGTGCCGCGATGGTGTGTCTTGACGGCTTCTCTCAATGTAATCAGATCATTCATAACGGACCGCCTGTTTGGGAGAAATGAAGGAGGCGCGCATTGCCGGAATTATGCCGGCGACCAGGCCTGCCGCCACAGCCATCGCGACCGTCATGGCCATGATCGAAGCGTGCGGCGCCACCATTTGACCTGACGGCGCATACGGCAATACATGGCGAATCAAGTTGTCGATGCCCGACGACAGCGCGGCGCCGGCGGCGACGCCGAAGGCTGCGCCACCGAGACACAACAATCCGGTTTCCATCAGCACCAGTTTGACAATGGCGGATCGTGATGCGCCCACGCAGCGCAAATAGCCGAATTCGCGGGTCATTTCAAACACCGTCATCAGGATGGTATTCAATACGCCCAAAAGACTGATCACCAGAGCAATTGCCAGCACCGCGAACATCAAGGTCTTGCTGGACGAGACCAGTTTGCCAATCTGATCCATCATCTGCTGCGACGTCACAACATAGATATCGGGAATAGTTTCCAGTCGGTCTTTCACATCGGCGATTTTCTCGACGTTGCTGAGCGAGACCGCCACGCCGGTCAGCTTGCCCTCCTTGTGGAAGATCTTCTGAGCGGTCTCCAGCGGGAGATAGAAAAATCCATCGTCCTCCGACCCCGTACGTTCGATGATCCCAGAGACGACGAACTCATGGTCGATATTCTGGAAATAGATTTTGTCGCCGACCTCGCGTTTTTCCACTTTGGCAGCTTCGGCACCAAGAATGATCGAGTCGGAGCTGGTGAACCAGCTACCGCGAATTTTCCAGTGCGGCTTGAGCTTGCGCATGGCCTCGCCGATGCCGTAAAACAGGTCCGTGCCCTTGCCGTTGCTACTGGCCTGCGAAAAAATTAGGAGGCCGGCCGCTTCCTTCACGCCGACCGTGTCCTTGATCAATGGCAGGCTGTTCGCAGACAGAAATTTCGGGATCTCGCCGCCGTGCAGTGCCAGCGAGGCCGCTTCCATCGGGCAGCCTTCAGTCGATACGAACAGATGGATTCCAGAGTCCGACATTTCCTGAATCATCGCCTGCTCGAAGCCGCGATTGAACGACAGCATCGCAAACAGCGATGCAGCGGCAATCGCCACACCGAGCATCGTCAATGCCGTCCTGACCTTGCGCCGCTCCAGATTGCGCAAACTTAAGGTGACAAGATTCATTCGAATGCCACCCCTTGCGCATCAATGTGGACCTCGCCCCGGCGCACCATCACCTTGCCATACACCCGCGTCTTGGCACCTTTCATGTCCTTGTACGGCAGCGTGACACCACGTGGCGGGACCACTTCAATCAAGTCGAACTTGTCCTTGAAAAAGAAATCGTCGCCGTCCGAGCACATGTCGCCTAGCGTGCCGGTCACCGCCAGGGTCTTGCCCTTGTACAGGTCAGGATGCTTGACGACTTCGCTCAGGGCGACCGTCTGCGTCTCCTTCGGTATCGATGCGCCAAACTGCTTGTCTTGCGCAAGCGCGTTATGTGAAAAAGCGGCCAGCAGAGAGCCGATGCAGAAGAGACGGGTAATCGAAGTCATGGCTGTCATTTTTTTTGCTCCTTGGTGGTATTGGAAAGTTCATGGTGAAAGGTCAGCATCTTCTTGACGCCGAAGGCGATTTCCCTGCTAGCCAGGTCAGCGCCGTCAACCGGTGTCACGGTGCGACCGATCTCGAACGTATCGGCGGCATTCTTACCGTCGAACTGGTGCAGAAAGGCGGGCGACGCCAGTTCCTTGGCCTTACGCTCGCGGCTGCGCTGGATATAGAGCTGGCGGATTTTTCCCGAGAGATCGATGCCCATCACCATTTCGATCACGCCGTATTCGCCTTTTTCCGCGTCGGCCAGGACGATGCCGACCGGTTTACCTCCCGCGCCGACTAAAGAGTAATACGTCCAGGAATCGGCTTCGCCGGGCGTAAGCTTGCGCGCAATCGCCGTTTCGATACGTGCTTGCAGCGCCGGGGTCAAGCGCACGTCGACGGTTCGGTAGTCTTTTGCTTCCGGGAAGATTTTCGTCATGGTCTGTTCCGGGTCGCGCCAGACGCATACATCAGCGAAGGCGGGGGTGACAGTTAACCCGAGGACGGCGGTGACAATAAGATGCTTAAAGCGCATGCGAAAACTCCCAATAAAGTTGGACCAAAAGTTGATGGCTCTTGCCTTCTGCATCGTCGGCATTGACGTAGGCGGTGCGCAAAACGACGCTATTGTCGAAGCTGCGCGATAGCGCCAATCCATAGCGCCGCCGCGCAGACGATCCAGCCCAAAAACCGACATCGGCGCCCAGGGTCCATGCCGCATTCAGTGACCGCTCGTAGTTGAGGTATGCCCCTTTTACGAAACGTCCGTCGTCGGTACCGGCAATTAGCTCACTGCGGACCAAATCGGGGCCGTTTTGCAACGTTGCGTCCACTGCGAGCCGGCGCTTGGCAACGACTTGAACATTGTCCAGAATGCTGTTGACCCGTTCGAGGCTTTCCTTGGTCGTCGTTTCAGGCAGCAAGCCGCTCAGCAAAGAAATGCCCATGTTGCCGCCATCCCAGTTGCGCGCGAGGCGGCCGGTCACTACTGCTCCGCGTCCACCAGGTGCCGTCGTCAGGGCCAGGGCATAGGTGCCGTCCCCCCGAAAACCGTGCAACTCCGCTCCCTGGGCAAGTTTGATACCGGTACTCAGCGCCTCGATCGTGGTGAGCAACTGGCGTTCGCTGTCATAGGTAGCCAACAGTCCGAAAGGAACAATGAAACGCCCGGCGACAGCATTCCAGCGTCCCAAAGGGCCTTTGTACTGGAGATAGGACTGGTAGAGATGAGGGTGGTCTGCGTTGGTCCCGCTGTCGGCTTGGGCGACGACAATCCAGCGATCCACGCCATCAGCCACGATCACCTGTCGATAATTGAGAAACGCCCCTTCCAGTCGCCCGGTAGCGCCGTCCAGGGTGGAGGCGCGCAAGTCCACCCCACCAGCGACGGTAGCGCCTTGCGCCCATATTTCAGTGGGTATGGCTGATCCGAGCATAGCGGCCGCCCACACAGCACGTTTCAGCATGACGCGCCGCACGGCGAATTCGTGTCTTCCAGCAAACAGATGCCGGAATCGAGCAGCTCGGCCACACAGGGATCGGCGATGCGGTAGTACGAGTGCGTGCCGTCACGTCGGCACGCAAGCATTTTTCGGTCAACCAGACGCTGCAATTGATTCGAGACAGCTTGCGCCTTCATATTTACCAGCGCAGCCAAATCCGTGACACACAATTCCTGCTTGCGTGCGAGCGCGTGCAGAATGCGCAATCGGGTCGGATTCGAAAGAATTTTGAATAGGTTCGCGACATCGTCCGATTCGGCAGATGTCAGCAACGGGCGCTCGGCGAGCACCGGCTTGGGGCGACGGCAGGAGGTAGTTTCTTTGGTCATACGCTAATAATACACCATATCATGTAATTGTGTATTGATAAGTGGTAAAGCCGGCATAGAGTTACGCAACTTTTACCTTTTCTAGGGGATGGGCAAATTTGGCCGAAAGGGGCGCGATCTGCCGGGTTCGTGGTACATCGTCAGTTGCAAATAATGCTGGTTCGCGGTGATGGAATGCAGGTCGGCGCGGATAAATGCAGGTTCGCTCGCAGTCAATGCTGGTTTGCGGAGGCCGTCAGTTGCAGTTAATTCGGGCCGAGAATCGGCTGGAATGCTGGTCGGGCCTGTTTCAAATGCAGGTCACTACACGTACTGCTCCATCCAACGACGTATCGAGGTCACGCCAACGTCCATCGTCTGGCTGACATGCGAGATACTGAGACCCTGTTCTGTGATCATACGGACGACCTCGAGCTTGAAGCTGGGATCGAAATTGCGGCGCTGCCTGGTCATGTAAACTCCTTCGAAGGTGAATTATCCACCTATCGAGGTGTCCGGGAACATTAGACCACTACAGTCCGCTCTCTCAGCAGCCTTTGCCTCTATGTCCGGATACGTAGGATTAGCCTAGTGGTATAATCCGCATCGTGAGCAGTGGACGAGTTCCCCGGCTTACGTTGATATTTCGGCCCGGTCCCATGACCGGGCTTTTTTGTTTACGGCCTATCCTACGGACGAAGCTCAACACTCGATTCCGGCCGCTGCTGCTGCTGCTGCTGCGGCCGCGTCCACGCGCAATCGGTCTAGCATTTCGCCTGGTGCGGCCACCGTGGCTACCCTCCAGCCTGGAGGCAACGCCGCCTCGGTCATGTCGACCTCGATCTGTTTTGCGGCCTGGTAGCTCTGAAAGATTTCCCACATGGCTTTGACGGAGCCATTTACGGCTTGCCTGGTGATCCCGTACCGGTTTGCTACCTCAACCTGCTTTTCATCGTCCACCAATACAGCGCGCGCAGCTGAGACACGTTCCGGCGACAGTTGGGGAACCAAAGGCACGCACGCATGAAACTCAGCCGGCGTGAGGCTACGATGAAGGGTTTTAGGCATGATATTTTTATGATGTACTTACTACTTCGGCAATCCGGCCATCAACCCATTGGGGTTTCCACGCGGTCGCACCATTTTGTTCGTCGCCCCCGATAGCAAGCCATGAATTCCCTGCCTCGTTCACGGCAACAGCTCCAGCAACCCAATGATCCGGGTTACGCAGCTCATTCACCCAGCTATTGATTTTCCCGGCATAAAAAACGACGACCCCACCGCGCCCAACATAGCCGCGCTCCTTCCGCCAGTCATAAGCAGCGAGAACATTAGCCAAGTGCAATGCGCGCGCGCGGCCGGCCTCATCCAGAAACAGCCTTTGACCAACAGCGAGAGTCTTCAAGCCGGCGGCGGCATCCTGAATATCTCGACCCGGCATATCAAGCGTAACCGTCTCTGCCGCCAGCGCGGCGGCGATGATCTGCGATCGACCGGGTAGCTCTTGGCCACTTCCCAACCTGGTCAGCACTTCAACAGCATCTTGTAAGCTCATGATCGCTCCTGGAGAAAACACACTCCGGACCGGTAGAACCGGCCCGGCTCGATCGTCACGCTTTAGCCAACGCGAGAATTTGAACGACGTCGAACGGTTGTGCATCCTTCATCGTGCCATGAAGGAACGCCATCATGGCGAAGGCGCCAACACCATCTGCGCCAAATTTACCGTCACGCAGGCCCTGCATGATTTCACGCGGTACCTTCGCCTCGGAGATCACGCTACCGTCGTGATAGTGCTTATGAAGGACCGCTTCAACTGCCGCGCGTTCGCCCTCTTCCCACGACATTGCAACGGTTTTCGGACTAGCCCCGTCCTCGAAAATCAGCCCATAGGCCCGGTCCAGAAACTGGCGCGCATCAACTGCGGACGATTTGGCTGCAACCTGTGCAGGCTGCTCGATTTTCGCGTCCGCGAAATTTTTTACCGCGTCGACACCTGGTAATGTCAGCGTGCGCGTATCGCTCTCGGCGGCCGGATCTGCAGGCGCCGACTTTTCGGCCTTCGGCTTCACGCGATCCTTCACCGCATCGGCCTTCTTCCTGGCGTCCTCCTTACCGCGCGTGGCGGCCAATTCGTCCACAAGGCTTTTCGCGGCCTCGGGATCGACCTTCTCGATCGCTTTGACCTTGCCGATCACTTCAAGGTCGGCGCTGATATTTTCCGACAGCAGACGCCGGGCCTGGTCCGACAACTTCAATAACCCAAGCATCTTCGACACCCACGCACGGCCCTTGTGATGCTTGGCCATGACGGCCTCGACATCGCCATTGGCCGCGTCGAGATCCCGCTGCACCTTCTTTGCTTCCTCAATCTGCGTAAGATTTTTCCGCTGGATGTTCTCGGCAAGCTGAATGTCGTCCTTCTGCTCGTCGGTCATTTCCTTGATGAGGCATGGCCCTTCGGTTTCGCCAACAAGGGTCGCACTAGCATAGCGACGGCCGCCGGCAACCAGCTCGTACGGGATCGGACCTGGGATCGGTCGAAGCAACATCGTCTGCAAGATGCCGTGCTGCTTGATACTGCCGCCCATTTCCTGCAGCGTGCTCGTCTCGTCCTCCATCTGTTCGCGGATCTGCGGCGATACCTTGATGTCGGAAAACTTCACGACCGCCAGTTGGTAGCCTCGTCCGGACTCCATCATTTCAGCAAACCCGGCGCCGAGAGCGTCCCCAAAATCGTAAACCTGCGCGGTCATCGTTTAACCCTCCAAACTCGTCAATACGTGGCTGCAGGCATGCTTCCATTCCTGTCCAGCCGCTTTGTGCGAAGCCGTTTTCGCACCCTGCCATACCGGCTTGCGCATGTTGATCGCGCGAGCCACCGGTACCCTTTCCGCCAGCATGAACGGCAAGATGATCGGCCCAAGCTGGGGATGCTTGCGCAGACTTTCCAACTCGGCCATCGCCATCTTGTCGCGCGTATTCACGCGGGACGGCAACATGCCGATCATGCGCAACTTCGGATTGAAGCCGCCGGATTTCACCTGGCGAATGATCTGCCAGAGCTGCGCCAGGCCATCCGTCTCAAACAGGCCGAGGGCCAGCGGACACACGACCGCATCAGCCGCCGTCAACGCGGCCAGCAGAGGCACCCCGATAACACCTGGTGTATCGAAAACGCCAACCTCGAACTTGTCCGACAGTTCGCGCAACACGCGCGCCGGCCGCTTTGCGAAATCATCCGGCGCCCGCTCCAAGGCCCTCAATGCCTCGAAGTCCTCCTTCTCGGCGCGAATGATCGCCACCGTAGGAGTCACGTACTCAAGCTCCGCACCAACCAGCCCATCCGGCGTCCCGAACAAGTCAACCGTCTTGATGTATCGCTTTGAGGGATCTGCCGTACGCGGAAATGCCAGCGAAAGGCTGCCCTGCTTGTCAAAGTCCACCAACAACGTCCGGTTGCCCTGCTCGATCGATTGATGCCCAAGGTTCACCGAAACGGCGCTCTTGGCGATCCCGCCCTTGGGGTTCGCAACAGCGACAGATTTCATTTTCATAACTGACCTCATCGGATTACGTTGATATGGTTTGTATTCTTAGGTGCCGGCTATGTTGCCGGTTTCGCAGCGCTACGATCGGCCAGTGGCCTTCATCACTACGAAGTCAGTATAGCTGTCGCTCATAGCTTTGTCAATCTATTTTGATTGACAAACCGTAGTTTCTTCACATTGATGAGTCAAAACATCGTCGGATAGGTGCATTTCGACAACTCGAAGGATAACAATTTTCGCGGCCGCGAAAAAATATCGCGGCCAAAATTTCGCTGCGATCTACAAGCAAAGTCAACACAAGCTCAAACGCCAACAAGACATTCTCCGCGCTCTCGCGCGGTTCCGCACCCATTTTCCTTCGGAAAACGCGCACGGCTGCGTTACGCCGGGTACCCCGGAAAATCTAAAACCCGAACACCGATCGTCACGCGCACGTGTCCTAACCGATGTTCGTATACAAGGCGGACGCACTCTGAACATGCAACTAACCGTCGAGGGCCAAAACAGATATTCATAGTCTACATACCGGCATCCGCCGGCCAGGGCTACGCCCACTATACAAGGCCGACACACTTTGAACACTGCTCGTCCTTCGGGGGAGTTTTCAGGTATCCGCTCACTGCGCCGACAGAAATTCCCATCGTCTCCGCGATCGCGCGCACCGTCAGGCCCTGCCGGCGCAGTACGTGTGCCTGGTCACGCTTTTCCTCGCCCTGGGCAATGTAGTCGTCTCTGGCCATGACGCCGGCAGCGGCACGTGTCCGGCGCTTACTTTCGCGGTCCCGATCGCGCTTGCGATCGGCGGCTAGATCGTCCGGGATGATCGCGCGAAGGTTCGGCAACAGATCGTCCGGAATCAGCGGGGCCAGCTGCTCGTACAGCGTTTCCCTCTTGTAGCGATAGCGTTGCTCGCGGCCGCTGTCGGCCGTCTCCCGCGCACGGCGCGCGACGCTGCTGCAATAGCTGCGGGCCTGCTCGGCACTCAGGCTTGGCGTGATCTGCCTGGCCACCGACTCGACCTCTGCTTCCAACGCCTCGGACAAGGTGAACCACGACAGTGCGTTCGCCATGTGGAAAAGCACGGTGTCGCGCTGGCCGTCTTCAACTGGCGCACCTGGCCAGTTATGGGCAACGATCGCGTGCAGATCACGATAGACGAGCGCCCACCGCTCGTAGATGCTCCCGTAGGGCTTGCCTTGGGTCTTTGGTGACAAGTAGTCCAGCTGGCGGGCCGCGCGCGTGGCGCGCAGGTCGCGGATTTCCGCGCGCGTGTGCGGAAGGATCTGGTCGGCCAGCCAGTCGAAATCGTGCCGCTTGACGTGGATTGGCTCGGCACGCACACGGAACCCGTCTGCCTTGCTGTTCACGGTGCCGACGACCCGGAGGACGCGCGTTGCATCCGCGCTCATTCGATCGCCGTTGCAGATCTTGACGAGGTGCCGCTGACACGCCTGCCAACGCGGCAAGGCGCGCGCATCGGTGCGCTCGATCAGCCAATACAGATGAGCACCGCGGCCGGTGTACACGATGCAATTCGGTTCAGGGATGCGCGCATGTTCCAGCGCGGACAGGGCAAGCTCGACCTGGTACATGACGTCTTCGCCGTCGTGAGCGTCGATGTCGACGTAGAGGGCATTCAACGCGGCCGCGTTCTTGATGAGGCGCCAATTGAAGAACTCATTGGGCGTCACGTACACGTCCGGCTGGTCGACCCAGCGCGACAACGTGTCACGTGCAACCTCACGGTTGAGCACGTGCCAGTTCTTGGCCTGGTTCGGCGTGTACGCGATCAGCTCGCGCTCCTGGTGCGGGGCGACGAGATCGTAATGGTCCGATGGCAGGCGCAGGGCCAGCCTTAGCTGCTGCATTTCATGCATTCCTCATGTGCACGTGCGCAACACCTACGTTTGAAAAGGTCAAACGGGGGCGTTACGGCACACGTGCCGCTTGCAAGGCGTAAAGGGAATGCTTAGAATGGACCTAACACAGCGCGTTCCAAGTCGCTTGTTGGGTCTGCTCCAAACAGTCCTAACGCAAGTTTTAATCCAAAACCCTCATGTTGGCGCATGAGGGTTTTGTTCTTTATACAAGGCTCAGTTGTTGTACTGGGTCTTCCCTTCCTAGATCGTGTCCGAGGCTTTCAGCGGCCGCGCTCTCGCGGTCCTTCTCGCTCAAATAAATCGTTTCCAGCAACGCCACCGACCGGCCGTGCATCAGGGCTTCGTTGACATAAAAGCTCTTAGGGCGGTTCGTCAATGCTGACAAGCGCTCCAAGCGTTCCTCTATGTTTTTCTGCAGTCTGATCGAAAAAGCCATATCGTCCGTCCAACGTTTCGGTGTAATACGTGTATTACAAGTAGTACGATAATAGCCGGAAAGCATTTCAGGTAGCAAGTTGTTGTTTTTTTGCGTGCTAGTCCTGCACAACTGGACAATTTTTCAACGGTGTGGTCATCGTGGCCGCAGCCACGATGCCTTACTGTCGAAGTCAGAAGCGATACCCGACGGCCAGATTGACCAGCAACGGATTGACCGACACATCGACACTTTGACCAGTCGAAAGGTGGGCGGTCGTCTTGAGACGCATCGGAACGATCGAACCGTCCAGGAACCAATGATCGCTGAGCTTGTACGTCGCCCCGACTTGGCCAACGAAGCCCCAGGCGCTATCGATGCTCGCGGTGGTAGTGCCGCCTGGATTGGTCAACATGCTCAACATCGGCGTGGTGGTCACGCTGGTGTACTTGGTGTACGTACCGCCGAGGCCGACATACGGACGGAACAGGCTATCGGTACCGCCGAAACGGTACTGAAACATGAGGATAGGGGACCAAACTTTCGTGTCAGCGATCTTGCCCGCCTTCTCGATAGTTCCGCGCCCCTCGATGTCGAGCTTCGGCGGAACGCCGAAAGCAAGTTCTACGGATGCTTGGTCGGTCAGCATGTACATCGCACTGCCGAAGATCCCGCCACCGTTGCCGACGTCGACCTTTCCATTCGGAACACCAGTGATGTCACCGCTGCTAACCTTGGGCATGAATTCGTTGTAACCAACCTTACCGCTCCAGGTTCCGGCCGATTGAGCAAGGGCGTTGCCATTTGCGAACAGAATGCCGGCGACACACGCTAGTGGGATTACTCTCATTGTCACTCCATATCAAGCTGCGACCAACAATTGGTACGCTCTAGTTACAATCATATAAAAACCGAATGAAAAGCAGCGCCGCCATCGATTTTGCCTGCCGGCGCAGCTGGCCAGCTGCAGGCCGATCGCGGCCGCTTGGCGCCGGCGCCGGCCTGCGCCGCTCGATCACGTCGACGTCCACCAGCAGCGGGCGCGATCGCCGGCAACCTGGTCGTGGCCAGCTGCGGCCGCCGCTCGATGCCGGCGCACCTGGCCAGCTGCAGGCCGATCGCGGCCGCCTGGTGCCAGCGCCGGCCGGCCCTGCTCGATCGCGTCGACGTCCACCAGCTGCGCGCGATCGCCGGCAACCTGGTCGTGGCCAGCGCCGGCCGCCGCTCGATGCCGGCGCACCTGGCCACCTGCAGGCCACCGACGATGTGACATTTGGATAGAGTGTGGCCCTGTCGAGGCTGGCAGTATTTGACATAGGGACTAGGAGTACAGGACTTCCGCCGGAAGTCGAGGCGCGCGCCCGAAGTTACGTTCTTGCCGTAAGGTCCGCATTTGCGGCGATTGATGCGAAAAAGCCAGATTTAGTATCGCTCCGGTAAAATGAGTTGCCGCCAAAGCGATGGCTACTATCAAAATCACATCGACCGACTATGGGACTCCAGGGACTTAACAAGAAAGAAATCCAGGTGATCGCGCAAGCGAACCACGACAACTACTCGGTCAAGATCTACTCGGAAGAAGCCGGACTTTGGCAAGTCGACATCGAGCTAGCGAATCCAGCTCGGCGGTTTCAAGCCTTTACGCAGCGTGGCGAACTCAAGACCTGGCGCGAACTGGCGGGCGCCGTTGGGTTCATTCAAGAAACTTGCCCCGACTGCGAAAAAGTGACGATCGTAGTGGGTACGTGGACATTCACCCGGACTGAATAGCATGAGCAATATTTCAATCTGCTGCCCTGTGTGCAGCCATCGGTACGACGACGAGATCCTAGAACTGCTCGACTACGACGTTCTGCATGATTTTCGTTGTGAACATTGTGCTAACACATTTGTCGCCTTGCTAAAGGAGTGTCAAATGTGTAATGGCGAAAGCGTCTTTACTTGGAACGCCAAGCCTCCTGCGGAAGTTGTCGAAAACCTGTGTTGTAAGGTATGTGGCAAACCATTCCGACAGCAGGAGGACGACGACGACGACCTCTAACAACTCTAGTGTTCGGCTAGCAGGCGAACGGCAAAGCTATGAACAACAGAAGCGGGTACGAAGTTGCGGATGTGGTTGATGTCATCTGCGAACTTGAACAGTGTGTTACGGAAGACGATGCGAACAGCCTGACTATGGAAGTCGTTCGCCACCTGGGCGCCGACTGGTTCGTGTACGCGACACTACTGCCACCTGAACTGAACAAGGCCGATGAGAGCTTTCACTACTTCATCGGATGCCGGGAAGAGTTGTGTAATATTTACAATCAGCGTATGTGGAAGATGAACGATCCCTTCCTGGAATACGCTCTCTCCAACAGCGCACCAATTTTGGGTTCCAAGGTCAAACTGGCGACACCTGGCCAAGTCGAGATCTTGCGCACTGGCGCGGAGCTGGGCTTTCGCAGCGGGCTAGTGGTCCCCACGCACACAAGCATGGGCAACAAGCGCCTTGGCCTGTTCTACATTGGTTCGGAGCTGCCGCCGGAAGAAGGGGAACCGATGCTATGGCGGAAGCGCGGCCAGTTCGTGGCCTTGGGTCACGAACTGCTCCAGTGGTGGAATGCGCGGTTGAAGCAACAGGCAATGCGCAAGTACAGCCTGATTGATGAGGAAATCGAGATATTGCAGCTTGTCCGCAAAGGAAAGGTTGCCTCGGAGATAGCGGCATTCTACGATGTGAAAGTGTCTGTGATCTACCGGAAGTGGGAAGCGCTCAAGGAGAAACTAGACGTCGAGAAGATCGAACACGCCGTCGTTGTGGCTGAGTCGATCGGCTTACTGGAATAGTGCCGCCCCGGACGTTGCCGATCTGGAGGCCGGCAAGTCATACGAAAGGATACGTCGTGGGGGTCCGTAGCACGTCCATAAAGAATGCGGGCTATTCGCTCGTCTTGCTACCGCAAATTCTCTTGGTAGTGAGCGTCCATATCGGCCTACCTTGGCTTGTCCTGCTGTTCTTCTTCGCCGGCCTGCCGCTGCTCCGCTACCTGATCGGCAATGATCTGTCGCCACCGAATCCGAAGCAGATTAGCCCCCTGGTGCGCGGCTATCTCCGTAGCCTGCCAAGACTCTACTGCCTGACGTTTGCGATCCTCTTGCCTTGGACTGCTTGGACTTTCGTGGCGGTTCCGAGAATACACGGCTCGATCGCCGGCTTTGCGTTGTCCCTCTGGACCGTTTTCGCCCTGGCCACCTGCGTTGCGCATGAGTTGATACACACTGTCGATAGCCCGCTTGATCGCCGGCTAGGGCGCGTCCTGGCGGCTTCGGTCGGCTATTTTCAGCTGTATGAAGAACACTTTAGCCACCATGAGCGTACGGGCCACTATCACAGCGCGGACGTGGCCCGACCTGGCCAGTCGATCTACGGGTACAGCTGGAATCGTTACTTGGAGACGATTCGATCGGCGCTGGACTTCGAGTGCGCGCGCCTGCGCCGGAACGGCTTGAGCAAAGCCCATAACCGTGTGTACTGGACTGCCCTAATCCCTGTCCTGGTCGCGTGCCTTTTCTATGCGATCGGCGGCCCTGTAGCCCTGGGGGTGTATGTGTTTGAGGTGGTCGCAACAGCGTTCGCCGTACAGGCGATCACTTACCTCCAGCATTGGGGACTGTCCGAAAAGATGACGCCAGAGCTAGGCGATCATGGCTTTTCATGGGAAGAGGGCTGCTGGATTCAGGCGTGCATTACTCTCAACAATTCATTCCACGGCCAGCATCACTTGTACGTCCGCAAACCCTACTATCAACTTACGATGTCGAAGGAGGCATTGGCCTTGCCTGCGTCCTATCCGGTCATGTTCTTGATGGCCCTGTTCCCGCCAGTGCTTACCCGCGTCATGAAGGCTCACTTGGCATTGTGGATGAACGACGAGATGGCCCGGAAGAACATGATGCACCGTACCGATTGCTTCGGCATCGGAATGCTCGGCCGCGGCGTTTCCCAAAGACATTAGTAGCACCTCAGCACATTTTCGCGTCCGCGAAAAAGTTTGCCCTTCCACAGGATTTTCGCGGACGCGAAAATCCTGCCCCTGGCGTCACTCTCCCGTTTTCAACGACTTTGCGACCTTAAGCAAACCTGCCGGCGACAGGTCGTCCAGGTAGATGACCGGCGACTTGTCGATCTCAGGATAGTTGCGCAGCACAGAACGACGGTAGGCCGGGTCGTAGTGTTTGCGCATAAGTCGCTCGAACAATTCGGGCATGCGCTTCTCTGCAGCCAGATCCTCCCACGCCTTGAATTCCTCGCCACCGACGAGCGGCCGCAGGAAGACCAGACGCTCGATCATGCCCGGTGGGTCTTCCTCGAAGTGTCGGTAGTCTTCACGCCAAAGCAGCACGCGCTGCGCCATTTCAGCGTCGACCTGGTACGTGGTTCCCTTGCGCATCGTCTCAAGCAAAGCGTCCGGCACTTGGACGTTGCCAATCTTTTTGCTCTCCGCTTCGACCCAGACTGGCCGCGCCGGATCGAGCGCATCCATTTCCTTTAGCAGCAAAGAATCGAAGTATTTTTGCGACGGCTGCGGCGTGCCATCGGGCAGGGCGCCAAGAACCGATCCCCGATGCGCGGCGATCTCTTCGAGATCCAGGACCTGTTCGCCGGCCTCGCGTAGCGCGTACAGCAAACGTGTCTTTCCGCAGCCTGTAGGCCCGGTAAGCACGTTGTACCGGTACTTCGTCGGCAGAGTGGCCAGCTGCTCGTTCACGAAGCGCCTGTAACCCTTCCAACCGCCTTTGAGCTTGTGGACTCGATACCCGATCGTTTCGAGGTTGTCCGTCCAGAGCTTGCTTCGCTTACCGCCCCGGAAGCAGTAAACCAAGATCCTGGCCTTGTCAGGGAACTTGGGCACGATGTCTTCGCGCAGGTGCCGCGCCATGTTCACCAGCGAGTACTGCACGCCGATTTGGTACGCCGCCGTCGTGTTCGTCCGGTGCAGCGTACCCACTTCCGCGTATTCCTCATTGTTCACCACGGGCATGTTTACAGCGCCCGGAATGTGATCTTCCTCGTACTCGCGCGGCGACCGCGCATCAATGATGAGGTCATAGATATTGAGGTCACGCAACTCTTGCATTGTGACATCCCGCACATCATTGAATTTAACAAAACCTTCCATCGTACCACCTACCTTCGCAGTTCACCAAAGAAGTTGACCACCTGTAGTTCCGGCTCGGCCAAAGCCAGAATGCTACACCAATGCAAAACCGCTGTAAAAAAACCACTCCCGAAATTCGATTGACGAAATCCGATTTTGATTTCAAAATCCTGAAAACGTAATCAAAACGCGAAAGTGAGAACCGCCATGCTTGCCCCCAAGGCGTCCCAAGAGATTCAACTGACGAAGCGGTACTTGCAGATCCTGACGGCGACGTTTGCCGGTCGATACGACGTGGCGGTGAGCGAGACGGCTGGAAACGGCCTGTGGACGGTGTCCGTAAAGCTGCCCGAGACGGTCGACGCGCACCCGGTCATGACGGCGCGTGGCGACACCAAGATTTGGCGCGACGTGATCGGTGCTCTCACTTTTGTGCGTGCGAATTGCGCGTCGGCCGCCTCCGTGACGGTCCACGTAGGCGACTGGCAGCTGTGCTGGAAAAAACCTTGCTGAGTGAGGAAGAAATGGCAGGAATTTTGATGAGCAACGACTGTGCCCAACACGTACAGGCGCCCATCGAACAAGCGATCGTGACGGTCGAATCGTCCTTCAACCCTTACGCCATCGGCGTTGTGAACGGCTACCTGGTTCGTCAGCCGCGCAACAAGGCCGAGGCGGTCGCTACCGCGCAGGCGCTCAAGGCGCAGGGCTACAACTTCAGCATGGGCTGCCGGCAGGTCAACGTCGGCAACCTCGACAAGTACGGCTTGACGCTGGACACGGCGTTCGACGCCGCCAAGAACTCGATGGCCGGGTCTTCGATTTATGGGGAATGCCTGGCCCGCGCAACCAAGCAATTCGGGAACGGCGAAGCGGCCACACGCGCCGCTTTGTCTTGCTACTACAGCGGCAACTTCACAACTGGACAACGAAAGGAGGGAAACCAACCCAGCTATGTCGACAAGGTTTTAGCCAAAACCACACCGGGGGAAACACGCGGCGATGCGCAGCCTATCCCGGTTGTCTCAACCAAACCCAAGAGCGCGAAAGCGGACAACCGGAAGGCAGTACCGCCGTCCAGTCCGACACCTGAGCATGTCCAGGACGCCAGCAACACGAAGCTGGCCGATTGGGACGTTTTTAACGAACTGTGAACTTATCCGAAGGACTTACCATGAAACGCTTCTTCAACAAACTGTCTTCCGTAATCGCTATCTCGGCCGTCTTCGCAGCCCACGCGCATGCTGCTGGTGGCCTCTCGTCCGGCACTACCGCCGTGACGACTTTCAACACCTGGCTGTTCGCATTCATCGGCATCGTCTCGATCTCGTACTTGACCTTCAAGTGCGTACAGCTGGCCGGAGAAAAAATCCAATGGATCGACCTGGGCTATGCCATCGCCAAGGTCGCCGTTATCGGCGGCGTGCCGGTCCTCGGAGCCTGGGCGTACGCGGTCTACGCATGACCATGAACGACAGAGCTAAGTACCCCTCGTACAACGCTCTCGCGCGGGTCGCCATGCTCAAGGGCGTCCCGCTCGTAGTAGCCATCCTGCTCGCGCTTTTCAGCCTGGCTGCCGGAACACTCGGAGCGCTTTTCCTGGGTCCCGGCGGACTGCTGATGGCCGCGATTGGCGTGCCGATCTTCTTCTACTGCCGGGACACCTGCAAAGACGACGATCAGGCGCTGCGCATAGCCCTACTAGAGATCAAGTGCTGGTTGGGAAAACGAAATGCTAAGTACTTCGGCGGGACCTACACCATGGCACCAGCGAAGTACGGACGGAGGGAACATGTTTACAAGCGCTACTTCAAACACAATGCGTCCGACCATCAGTAATCAGGTGCTCGACAATCAACCCGCGATCGAAGACAAGCTGCCGAAGATCGGCCGGCATGTCTCACCGCATGTCGTGAACTACGAAGACGGCCGCGCGCTGCTGGTCATCCGTCTGTCCGGCATGGCCTTCGAGTCCCTGTCAGAGGACGAAATCGAGACACGCTTCAACCAGCGCAACCGCATCATCGCGGCCGCCGCGAAGTCAAAGGGCAACCGGCTCGCCTTCTGGAGCACGCTGCAGCGCCGCCGCATCGAGTTCACCAGCCGCTTTACCTTCAAATCCGCGTTCATGCAGCAGTTCGCGTCGGCGTACCTCAAGCGCTTCACGACGGGGGACTACTTCGAGAACGTGTTTTATCTGTCGGTCCTGTTGAAGTATGACGACCTGGCCGAGGGCGTCCGCGAGCTGGAAGACTTGGGCGAGCAGTTGACGAAATCGCTCTCCAGCTACGCCCCGGAGACGCTGGGGACCTACCAGCGCAACGGCATCGTGTTCTCGGATGTCTACAAGTTCCTGGGAATCCTCATCAACGGCGTCGAGGAAGAGATTCCGGTCATGGCCGCGCCCGCGTGCGAGCTGATTCCTAGCTCCTGGCTTCATTTCGGATACGAAATCGCAGAGGTCCGGGCCGAGCATCGCACGCGCTTTGCGGTGAACTATGACATGAAGGACTTCCCCGACGATACCAAGAATGGGATGCTCGACCCGATCCTTGCGTTGCCGGCCGAGTTCATTTTCACGCAAGGGTTTAAGTGCCTCGGCATCATGGAAGGGAAGAAGGCTATTTCCTCGCAAGGCAACAAGTTAAAGTCGGTCAAGGACAAGGCAGGCCACCAGCTGCAGGAACTTGAAGAGGCCGAAGCCTACCTCAGCACCGGAGAACTGGCATTCGCTGAGTATCACGGTGCCTTGACGGTCTATGGCGACACACAAAAGCAAGCAGCCGATGCCGGTACGGAAGTCACGACTTGCTTCCTGGCTCAGTGCGGTACGCGATTCGTCAAGGCGACGGCCTCGGCGCCGTATACCTACGTGGCGCACGTCCCTGGCGCCAAGTGGATTCCACGGCCGATGCCGAAGGCCAGCCGCAATTTAGCTGCATCCTTCTCGCTGCACAACTACTCGTCGGGCAAGTCGTCGGGCAACCCTATTGGCGATGGCTCTGCCGTGATGCCGCTGCAAACTATGTCCGGTTCGCTGTACAACTTCAACTTCCACTACTCGAAGGAAGGTGAGGACAACCTAGGCGAGAAGCTGGCCGCTCACACGATGATCCTAGGTACGACTGGTAGCGGCAAGACCACGCTGGAAACGGCGCTGATTGGCTTCACGGAGCGTTTCGACACCAAGATCTTCGCTCTGGACAAGGACGAGGGCTTGAAGCTGTTTATCACGGCTTTGGGTGGCGTCTACTTCACGATCCGCGAAGGCGAACCTACGGGCCTGGCGCCGTTCCAGCTGCCCGACACCCCGGAAAACAGGGGCTTCCTCTACGAGCTGGTCACGGCATGCGGCCGCGACGACAAGGGCAAGGTCACGGCCGAGGAAGAGAAGCAAATCAAGATCGCCGTCGACGCCGTGCTTGGCCTCGACCTGGCGCACCGCCAGTTCAGCCGCCTGCTCGAAAACATCCCGGACCTAGGCGGCAACTGCCTGGCCGCGCGCCTCGGCAAATGGTGCCATGCCGCCAATGGACGCTTTGCCTGGGCGCTCGATAACGCTTCGGGGAGCAACATCGGCATCACGTCGGAACGCAAGGTCGGGTTTGACGTATCGGACTTCCTCAAGCCGAACTATGAGCCGACCGAACCAGTCCTGGCGTACTTGCTGCACCTGAAAAAGCTCATGCAGCGCAACGGCGGCCTGCTGGCGACAGTGGTTGAGGAATTCCACGTGCCGGCGATGTACCCCACCACGGCCGGGATGATGTTCGACGTTCTCAAGACGGGCCGCAAGCGTGATGAGTACCTGGTGATGCCGTCGCAATCGCCCGAGGACGCCATCAAGTCTCCGATCTTCGATGCGATCCGCGACCTGACTATCACGAAGATTTTTCTGCCGAACCCATCGGCTGAATTCGAGAGCTATCAACGCTGCGGCCTCACCCGCAAGGAATTCGCGCAGCTCAAGGATTTGGAAGTTGACTCGCGCACGTTCCTCATCAAGCAGGGCAACCAAAGCTGCTTTGCCAAGCTGGACCTGTACGGCATGGACGACGCCATTTCGATCCTGTCGAGCAATACCGAAAACGTCGCGATCTTCAACGACCTGGTAGCCGAGGTCGGCGTCGACCCCGAGGTGTGGATGCCCGAGTTCCAGCGGCGCCGGCGTGGCAAGCGACAGCTGCGCGAAGGCAGCCTCAGCAACTAATCCCTGCCAGGGATTTTCGCGGACGCGAAAAAAGCCGAATTTTCGCGGACGCGAAAAAACTCAACCAACGGAGTCTCACATGAAGCAGCTGAAAATACTTGCAGTAGCAGCGGCCGTCAGCACGATCGTGGCTACGCCCGCGTACGCGCAATGGACTGTCAACGTCAACTCGGACATTCCGGCGACGATGAACCAAATCCAGACGATGGCTCAATGGGCAAAGCAGTATGGCCAAATGGTCCAGCAGATTACCCACTTGAAGAACCAGTACGACGCCATTACCGGCACGCGCGGCCTGGGCCAGATCCTCAACAATCCGGCGCTGCGCAACTATTTGCCCGACTCCTGGGCAAACATCTACGACCAGATCAAATCGGGTGGCTTACCGGGACTGAGCAGCAAGGCGGCCGCGATCTTCGCAGCCGAAGGCTTCGATTCCCATGCTACCGGCGGCCAGAAACGCCAGCTGGACATCCTCGCCGCTAACAAGGCGATGGCAATGCAGTCCTACGACGCCACGCTCGCCCGGGTGCAAAACATCAATTTGCTCATGCAGAAGGCGGACGCGACCAACGACATGAAGGCGGCGGCCGACCTGCAAAACCGCATGGCGGCGGAGAACGCGGCCATCCAGAACGAGCAAGTACGGCTCAACCTGGCCATGCAGTTGCAACAGGTCGAAATGCAAATGGCTGACCAGCAGCGTTCGTCCGAGTTTGCGTCCAAGTACTTCCAGTAAAACCCGATCGAACTAATCACAGGAGGTTGGAGCCTCGCGGCTCCAAACACTTATGGCTGCTCCAGCAATCACACCTTTTACCGAGATCTACACGTTCTTCGATACAGCAGTTGTAGGCACTTTGACGAGCGGAACGGCCAGCATGATTGCGCTGATCAGTCCACTTGTTGCCGCGTGCTTCAGCCTCTACGTGACCTTGATCCTGTTTTCCTATCTTCGTGGTGAAGACAACGACGAGCCGGTGATGGACTTCCTATCCCGAATGGTTGGTTGGGGGGCCGCCATCGTGTTCGGTATGCATATCGACATGTACAACACCTACGTTGTCCCGTTCGTCAACCATCTTGGCGACGACTTGGCCGGCGTGGTTGGACCGGCGTTCAACTCGGCCTCCGCACTCGACAACATGGCAAACGGCTTCGCAACCGCGTTCGCAAAAATCATGCATGACGCCAGCGGCATCAAAGAGTCTATCTACGCGGCACTCGCCATTCTGCTTATCTGGCTCTTTGCGGGATTGTTCATGGTCGTAGCGATCGCATACATCCTGTTGGCAAAAGTCGCCCTTGGAATCCTCCTGGCTATCGGCCCGCTGTTTATCGTGGCCGCCCTGTTCCCAGCAAGCCGAGATTTGTTCAAGAACTGGACCGGCCAATGCTTGAACTACGCCTTCCTGGTGATGCTGTTCAGCTTCGCGGCACAAATCGAAATCGCCATGGTCAACAGCGTCATACCTGCAGATCTGTCGATTTCCGCTGTGATGAAAGTCTGCCTGATTTGCGCGGTGATGGTCTTCGTATCTTTGAACCTGCCTAGCCTGGCGTCCTCGCTGGCTGGCGGTGTCGGTATCTCTTCGATGGTGGGCAAATTCAGGCAACTACCGAACCTTCGCGGTGGCGGAAACCCTGGAGTAGCCCAAGGCGGCAACAACACGATGAGCCCAACTGGATCTGGTGGCGGCCGGGCAGGGGGATCGCTCGCACCTGAACAAAAAACCTAAGCACGATGAGGAAACCATGAAACAGCTAATTCTGAAACTCGCGTGCGCAGCGCTCTTGGTCGCCTGCAGCACGCCTCCCAAAGCAACCCAGCCTGCCGGCGAATGGAAGCCGGTCAACCAGTCGCTACAGGCGAAGGAGTGAACGACATGTTGATGGAAAAATTCAAGCGCACTTCGGCCACTGCAGAACAACCAGCCACGGCCCAACAGGAAGCGGCCTGGCACGATCAAGCCGCCAAGTGGTACCTGGAACAGGCGATGACCGCTGAACGCGACAAGACCGAAGACGCGCGCAAGAGCAAGTCCGTCGCCTGGCGTGTCGCGGGCGGTGCCATGCTGGTGACGCTCGTAACGATCGTCACGTCCGGCATCGTCGTCCTGAACAACAAGCCGAACCCGCCGGCCGTGCTCCAGGTGGCCGACACAGGCGATGTCCACGTGCTCAAGACACTTGCGGACGCGAAAATCTCGTATAGCCAAGCGACCGACCTGTACAACCTGCGCCGGTATGTCGAACTGCGCGAGTCCTACGATTGGGAAACCATTCAGGACACGTTCGACGCAACGATGTCGATGTCGTCGCCGCGCGAGCAAAGCATCTATCGAGCGCAGAACGCCGAAACCAATCAGGCCGCGCCGGTCAACGTCCTGCGCGACAAGTACCGCGTGATCGCGAAGGCCGGAACCGTGTCATGGATCGGCAAAACCGCACTCGTCTCGTTCTCGAAGCGTGTTGTATCGCTTACCGGCGACAAGGCGCCGGCCACGAAGTACTACGTCGCCACGATCGCGTATGGCTACGAGAACAAGGCGATGGACGACCAAGAGCGCGGCTATAACGTGTCCGGCTTCCAGGTCAACAGCTACGCCGTGGCATCCGACTTCACGAAGGATGAAGCCTCTGCAACCAAGGCCGAGGGGAGCGCACAATGAATGCGAAACTGAACACGGCTGTCTTGCTCAATGCAGCCTGCCTGCTGACGTGCACGGCCGCGATGGCAGCCACCGTCGATCCGCGTATCCACATCGAGCAGTACGATCCGAACCGCGTAGTCGAGATCTACACGGCAACCAACAACCCGACGCTGATCCAGTTCGAGGACGACGAACAGGTTGTCGACACGCCGAAGGGCATGATCGGCTTCGGAGACGCAAAGGCGTGGTCCGTTGGCCCGAGGGGCAGCAACATTATGCTCAAGCCAAAGGTCACGCAGCCGGACACGAAAGCCCTGGTCGTCACCAACAAGCGCACGTACGCCTTCGAGATCATGTCGGTCCCGAAAAAGTCCCGTATTCAGCCAACGCTGATCGTGCGTTTCACGTATCCGGACACCAAGGCCAAGCTGGCAAGGGCCGAAGCGGACCGGCAGGACGTCATTGCAAGGCGCCTGCAACAGACCAGCGGCAAGGACGGCACGACAAGGACGCGCAATCGACAGTACATGAAGCGTGGCGACGAGTCGCTGTCGCCAAGCCTGGTCGAGGACGACGGCCGCTTTACCTACTTCCGCTTCGACTCGACGCGTGAACTCCCTGTGGTCTACAAGCTGCTGCCTGACGGCCGCGAAGCGCTGACGAACTTCCACATGGACCCTGACACCGGAACGATGGTGGTCCACGAAACCGCGTCGAATTTCATCCTCCGGTACGGGAAAGCGGTCATGGCGATCCGTAACGACGGCTGGAACCCCGATGGAGCACTGAATCTCACCGGTAGCACGCTGCCACGCACCGTTCGCATGGATAAGGAGGCCCAATGAACACGATGAACCCCGCTTCGGCCAGCCCGGCCGAACACGAAGACGTGAATGTCGACCGCGACATTCCAAAGCTGCTGACGAAGAAAAAGAAAAGCGGTGTCAAGCGCCTGGCGATCACAGTCGCTATCTTGCTCGCCGTGGTCATGTTGGTGATCGGCTCGGCCCTTTTCATGCAGCGGCTCAAGGATCGCGCCGTGCAGCAAAAGGCCGAGAAGCTAAAGCAGCAAACCGCCGTGGCCAACACCGACGTCGCGACCCTGAACCTGGATGCGGTCAAGAAGCGTATCAAGGCCGAGGACGAGGCAAGCCAGCCGGCTCCACAAACCACGGCATCGCAGCTGCCGCCACCGTCCGGCGCCATCGGCGTTGTGCCGGCCAACGGCGCGTCTGATTTCGCGTCCGCGAAAACTGGTCCTGGCGGCCCGAACGGCGCTGGCGTGCCGAACGGCGCGAACGGTGCTGGGGGTGCCGGCGGACCTGGCCAGTACCCACAAGGCCAAGGCGCCTACGCAGGTCAACAACGGCCGCAGGTAGAAACGCCTCGGCAACGCAGGCTTTCGGGCGAAGTGCTGGTGTCCACCGGCAGCGAACCACAAGCGGCCATGCCTGGCCGGGCAGCCGACAACGGCATGATGCCAGCGCAGCTCGGCGTGCCTCGCATGGACGCGAACAAGAGCGGCCTGGAAGAATCGCTCAAGCCAAGCCAACTGCACGCAACGTCGGCGTCTCGCCATCGCAGCCTGGATCTCATGCTGTTGGCAAGCACGACGATCCCCTGTGGCCAGCGGACGCTTATCGTGAGCACGAATCCGGGGCAGACTTCATGCGTCGTCTCGAAAGACGTGTACTCGGCCAATGGCTCGACCTTGCTCATCGAGCGTGGAAGCCAAGTCCTGGGCGAACGCTCCCAGCCGCTCCAGCTCGGACAGGAATTGATGCCGGTCCTGTGGAACCGCATCGTGACGCCGCGCGGTGTCGTCATCGACATCAACTCGCTCGCAACAGACACGCTCGGCGCCTCGGGCCTGCCTGTAGATGTCGATGAACACTGGCGCAAGCGCTTCGGCGCCGCCATCATGCTCAGCCTGATTAGCGACCTGGGCCAAGCGGCCGCCAACAAGGCATCGAATGCCGAAGGAACGATTCGCCTGACGACGACCGCGAACGCTGGCCAAGACCTGGCCGGGCGCGCGCTCGACAAGACCATCAACATCCCGCCTACCGGCTACAGCCTCCAAGGCGAGGCCATCAATATTTTCGTCGCGCGCGACCTCGACTTCGGGAGTGTCTATGAACTCGCTCGGTACTAATGTCGCGGCCTACGACAAGAGCGTTACGCTGCGCGAAAAGCTAAAGCAGGCGGGCATTCAACGGTTCCTCGACATGCCTGGTCTAACCGATGTCGAGGTCAACGAGCCGGGTGTGATTTTCACGGAATCGTCCGCCGGCCGGACCCGCCACGATGTGCCGCAATGCTCGCTCCAGCTGCTGCGCGAGCTGGCCAACGCCGCGTCGATCTTTCATGGCGGTACGGCGCTCGACATCCGCTCGCCCATCAAGTCGGTACACCTGCCCGATGGGCAGCGCGGCCAGCTGGTGATCCCGCCCGCCTGCCCGGAAGGAACCGTAGCGCTCGCGTTCCGCCTCGGCGGGGGCGAACGGTATCCGATGTCGGAATACATCAGCACCGGCCGGCTCGCCAACTTCAAGGACGTGTCCGTGTTTCGGCAGGTACCGGCCGGCGTGCACCTGCAGGACTTCGAGCTTGAAATTCTCGAAGCAAAGGAGAAGCGCGACATGCAGCGCTTCTTCCAACTGTGCATTGACCACAAGCTGAACGTCTGCATTTCGGGCGGTACCGGCAGCGGCAAGACCACCTTCATGAAGGCGCTTAGCGACCTGGTGCCTACCGATACCCGAATCATCACGATCGAGGACGTCCACGAACTGAACCTGCCGCTGCACGAAAACAAGGTTCACCTGTTCTACGGCGACTTCGTTACCCCGCGTGATGCGTTGAAGTCGTGCATGCGCATGAAGCCGGACCGGATCTTTTTGACGGAGCTGCGCGGCGACGAAGCGTTCGACTATATCTCGGCGCTCAACACGGACCATCCCGGCTCGCTGACGACGACGCACGCGAACACGCCGCTGGCGGCGCACAGCCGAATCGCCACGCTCATCAAGCAAAGCGAAGTCGGCATGTCCCTGGACTGGAGCCATATCTACCGCCTGGTCAGCACGTCGATCGACGTGGTAGCCCAATTTTCGCGGACGCGAATGACCGACCTTTATTACGACCCGGCGCGGCGCGCAAAGATGCTGCGCGGCGATTCCGACGTTTGAACACCGTACAGGAGATCCCATGTCGAAAATAGCAAAGTACGCGGTGGCGGCCGTGATGGGCGCCGTGGTCGTTACCGGCTTCTGGTTCCTCGGTCGTTACCTGGGCGGCCGCGCCTTCGCCGCCATGCAGCACATTCCGCCAGAAACGGTGAACGTCGACACGCTCAGCAACTATTGGCACGACTACAGCCACATCAAGAAGGTCCGCGCTGCGCTCCAGCTCGGCTACGTCTTCTCGATCGCTGTCCCGGTAGTGCCGGTCGTTCTGGCGATCGCCGCCCTTCTCAGCGGCTCGAAGCGCGAATTGCACGGTAGCGCACGATTTGCCAAGACGGCCGAGATCCAGAAAGCGGGCCTGCTTGGCGACGGCGAAAACGAAAAATGGCCTGGCATCCTGGTCGGCAAGTACAAAGGAAAGTTCCTTACGTTCTTCGGCCAGCAGTTCGTGAGCCTTGCAGCGCCGACGCGCAGCGGCAAGGGCGTCGGTCTTGTGATCCCCAATCTGCTGACGTATCCGCATTCCGTTGTCGCCACAGACATCAAGCTCGAAAACTGGCATCTGACGGCCGGGTATCGTGCGGCACACGGCCAAGAATGCTACCTGTTCGCGCCTGGCCATCCCGAGTTCCTTTCGCATCGCTGGAACATGCTGTCGTACGTGCGTCGAGCGTACGAATTCCGCGTGGGCGACATCCAAAACATCGGGACGATGTGGTGGCCGACAGGCGGCAAGGACGCCTTTTTCAACGACAACGCGCGATCACTGTTCCTGGGCCTGGTGCTCTACATGCTGGAGACTCCTGACGAACCAGTCACGATGCCCAACCTGGTGCGCCTCGTTACGCCGGCTGACGGTAGCGGCCTGCATGAATGGATCGAGGCCACGATTTTGAAGCGCGAGAATCCCGAAAATGGCCTGCCGCGACTGTCCCCGGAGTGCGTTGAATCTCTGCGGACTTACGCCACCCAAACCGACAAGACGCGCTCCAACATCCTTAGCACGCTGATGGCACCGCTCGACATCTTCCGCGATCCGCGCCTGGCGGCGGCGACCTCGGGCGACGACTTCGATTTCCGCGATCTGCGCCGCCGGAAGATCTCGCTGTACATCGGCATGACGCCCGAAGACCTGGTGCGCTACGAAGTGCTCATGAACGTGTTCTTCTCCCAGCTGATGAACGAGAACACGCGCGTCCTGCCCGAACATGATCCGTCGCTGAAATACCAATGCTTGCTGCTGCTGGACGAGGTGGCCGCGCTCGGCCGTATCGCAATCCTGGCCAAGGCGATCGGCTATCAGGCCGCGTACAACATGCGGGCTGTTCTGATCTATCAGAACAATGGCCAGCTGATCGGGGACGAAGGTCGCGGTTACGGTGTCCAGGGGACGAAAACGCTGCTGACGAACTGCGCTCTCAAGATCATGTACCAGCCCAAGGAAGAAGCCGACGCGAAGGAATATTCAGAGACGTTGGGCTACCAAACGGTGAAGTCCCGTTCGATCTCGCGCACGACCGGAAAGCCCGGTACTGGTCACAGCGATTCCGAACAAAAGCGCGCGCTCATGCTGCCGCAGGAAGTGAAAGAAATCGGGTTCAAGAAGCTGCTGATCTCGATGGAAAACTGCAAACCGATCTTCGCGGACAAGATCATTTATCACGAAGACCCGGAGTTGAAAGAGCGCCTGGGCTTCCCGGTGCCGGCCGTGCCGCCCCTCGAAATCAAGCGCGCGATGCACCGCACGCGCGTGATGCGACAAGAGGAAATCGAGCAAACCGACGCTGACGACATCCTCAACAAGGCCGCGATCTTGCAGGCCATCGGTGATGCCATCGGCTTCGACTTCGCCAGCTTCGTACCTGACGAAGCAGCGGAAGAAGAAATGGCCAAAGCAGCGTAGATGCGGACGCTGCCATGAAGTCCCAGCTGTAAGCCGCATACCCTTTCATCCAACAGGAGCACACTCCTATGAACACCATCGAAGCATCGAACGATCCCCAGCGGGACACCGCGCAGGCGAAGCCGGCCGATCGACCAGCGCCTGACGCACCGCCGCTGCGGGTGTACGTGAAGGAGAACAACACGTACGCCCTGCAGTACGAAACGCCCGACTTCCAGCAGGCGATGAAGAAGGCCGAACAGTTCCAGGCCAAGGGGCAAGACATCCTGGTCAACGAGAAGGCCAATCCGCTCGCCGTGCACGCGAAGTCGAACATCCACAATGACGTCGACGTCGGCCGCAAGATCGAGCCGATCGAGAAGGACGGCCGCTATGTGCGCGGTACCGGAGAAACCGTGCTGGACAGCTTCTATCAAAAGCTGCCCCTGAACACCGAAGCCTTCGACCGTCGCGTGGCCAAGGACGCGAAATCGCCGGATGAGCCGAAAGCACCGGCAGAAGCAAAGGACAATGACAAGTCCTCGGCCCACGCAAAATCCGGCGTCACGCTCGACAAGGCAGATCCCGCCAAACCTGCCGGGCCAGCCGTCGATGCCTCGGTTGTCGGATCGAAGGCTGACAAGCCAAGCCCTGGCGCCGCCGAACAAGGCGAGCCGGCTGCCGGCAAGCCGGTACTGAAAAAAACCGGCTATGACTTGCCTGAGCAGATCCTGACGTCGTATATGGTCAGGGACGGGAAATACCACGACAAGGAGTCGGACACGCTGCGCTTCCAGGACCACGGCAAGAAGTTGTCGACTACCGTTGAAGATCGCGCCACGATCGCGGACATGGTGGCCATCGCCGCGGCTAAAAACTGGAATCAAATCGAGTTGAAAGGTACTGACTCGTTCAGACAAACGGCCTGGCTGGAGGCCGAATCGCGCGGCCTGCGTACCAAGGGCTACGAGCCTACCCAACACGACCTGCAGCAGCTGGAGCAACTCAAGCGCGAACGCGGCGTCGCCGGCGATCCGGCCGTCAGCGCTGGAAAGGCGGACAAGGACGTCAAGAACACTATCGAGGTCAAGGTAGACCGCGAGATTAATACCCCCTCGACAAATAGCCAAGTGCAGTCGGCCTCGCGCTTTCCAGACCTGGAGCGGGTTCAAGAAGCTGCAAAGCAGATATTGACCTTGGGCGAAGGTCCTCAATCCGCCAAGATCATGAACGGCTTGACACCGAACCAGAGGGCGGCGGTTGAAGTTGAGCTAGATTTGGCGAAAGCTCGGCAGGCAGCAACGCGGGAAGAAATTTTAGGTACCGGAACACGATCTGCCGGGCGCCTGGAAGCAGCAGAGAAAGCCGACCAACGCGGCACTAAGAGCGCATCGGCTAACCCAGCTAGTCCGAACACTGCAGCTGAACCAACTGCAAGCCGCAAGGACACCCCGGATCAGGCTCAAGCCAAAACAGATGCACCGGGTGAAGGCAAGACCCCGATCGTTGGACGCCTGCTCGATCATGGACGCGCGAACTACAAGCACGATCCGGACGAGAAGCAGAGTTACTACGTGAAGCTGCAGACGCAGGCAGGAGAACGAACGGTATGGGGCAAGGATCTGGAGCGCTCGATGAGCGACGGCAAGTTCAAGGCCGGGGACGGAATCTCGTTGAAGCTCAACGACCAACAGAGCGTCCAGGTGACAGCCAACGTGCGCGACGGTGCGGGCAAGGTCATTGGCGAGCAACAGGTACCTGCCAAGCGCAACGAATGGGAAGTCAAGCCGGCCGGCCTGGTCGTGATGCGGACGCTTTCACCGGACGAAAAGGTCAAGGTCGAGGCGGCCTTCAAGGTGCTGGACAAGCAGCTGTCGAAATATCCCGAAGACCTGCGCCGTGAAGTCCTTGGACGATTCAACGCCTCCGTCGAAAAGGGCGATATGAAGCTGCCCGCGCCCCAGGTAGCGGAAAAATCCTCCCCCTCAAGGCAGGCGCGACAGCCTGAGCTAGAACGTACCCGCTGATTTCGCGGACGCGAAAACGGCGGCGCTGGGCAAAGCAGCGCTGCCGTTCAAGCCTAGTTCAGCAACAACTCACGAGTGCTAACGACTGTCACCTCTAGAAAATCGTCCATTTTCAGGCTTTTTTGAATCCAGCGTGCCAGTTCAGCCTTGCCATAAATGCGCGGTGTACCACTTTTTTGGTTGGCTTTACGGTCAAGCATACCCATCAGTAGGGCGCGCTCGCTACCGCAGTACATCTTTAGCTCAGTACCATGCTCAGCAAAATGCCGCGCAAATGCGACTGGCACATTGAAAAATCCCTCGTTGTAGTAGGTCTTCCCTAAACGAACCTTGAAATGCACCTGGTGCAAGTGGATGGTAGGCTTAAAGCCTCCGCATGGCCAGTAAATGGCTTCGTGCTCTCTTTCTCCGACATAGGCTGCTCGACACGTGAGAAAGATACCTGCGGCAACTCGCCACTAACTACCAAGGGGCTTAGAGGGTGTAGACAAAATCGCTGGCGTACCTGTGGCATGCTATTCCGGTTATGGGAGGGCATGCCATGGCATCGAAACAGCAGTCTGATCCTTCGTCGCCAGCAAATCTTGGCGGCAGGCCGTCAGCATTGAAGCCTGAGCATATCGCAGCTTTGCACGGAATCGTGTTGGAGCACGCGCAGGCAAGCTTGGATGAAATTGCCGATGAGTTGGATCGTCGCTGCGGCGTGCGCGTTTGCACAGCAACGATCCGGCGCGCGTTACGCGCGGAAGGCATCGTACGGCTCAAGGCCGCTCGACGGGTATCTCCCACGGCCGATAAAGGCCCTAAGCGCTACGGCTACACGGAAGCGCACCGGCGCGAAGACGTTCCCTTCTACAGTACCAACTTGACTGACGCAGAATGGGAGCTGGTCGCTGATTTGTTCGAGCGGGCCCCAGGCCAACGAGGTACCCCGGCGCAGTACAGCAGGCGCGAGCTGGTCAACGCCTGTTCTTACGTCTTGCGCACGGGGTGCGCCTGGAGACTCTTGCCCAAGACATTCCCGCCTTGGCAAGCAGTCTACAAAACCTTCGCGCGCTGGGCTGCAGCAGGAGTATTCGAGCAGATGCAAGATCGGTTACGCGAGCAATGGCGCTCGCGTATCGGACGCCCAAGTACGCCGACTGCGGCCGTTATCGATGCCCAGTCCAATCGCAGCTCGCCACAGGGCGGCGAGAGCGGCTTCGATGCAGGCAAAAAGGTCAAAGGCCGAAAACGCAACCTCGTCGTCGATACATTGGGCCTGGTTCTTGCCGTGACGGTGACTGCTGCAAGCGTGCAGGATCGAGACGCCGCCGCAGCCGTTGTCGCACAGGCGTGTGCCAAAGCGCCCCGGCTCGAGAAGCTTTACACAGACGGGGCGTACAGCGGAAAGTGTGCTCGCGACATCGAGCAGCAACATCACATCCGTGTCGAAGTCGTACGGCGCCCAGGTAACGGCACGACCGGAACGCTGCACAATGCTGCACAAGCGACTGTCCCGACTATGGAAATCGAAAAAGGATTCGTGGCCTTACCGAAGCGCTGGGTCGTTGAGCGCACGCACGCGTGGACTGAGCGCTGGCGTCGTACGGTGATGCATCACGACCGAAAACTGGAAATCTCGACCGCTTGGGTCTGGCTCGCAGAGGCCCGAATGCTACTCAACAGATTGACTTATCAGGCTTAATTTCGTCCACACCCTGTTAGAACGCCTAACAAAACCTGTTAGTAACAAAAATAGCAACCGACGCCGGCACGGAGTTATAGACAATTTGCTCATCTAAGCCAGAGCTGCCCATGCGTTGCGTCTCCAGCTTTTCACCGGAACCAATGGACGCTGCGTATTTGCACTGTTACAATACCCCCCGTCATTGGGGAGTAGCTACCTTTCTCTGAAAGGAGCTTGCGTCAACATCCTTGGCCAGCAGGCCATGGCGCAAGCGGCTCGTCGAGCCTTGCAAGACCTTTGGCCATATTGCCCTTCCAGGCCGGACGGGGCGTATGGTCATCGGTTTTTGTCCGGCTTGGAGCTGTCGTGTCAAAAAAAATCTTCCGTACTGATTCCGCCGCCGTGGTTCTCATGGTGGCGCCATGCTAGTCCCCTTCGTCCTCCTCCTTCTTTCGGCCGCTGCAATCTATGTGTCGTGCGAATATTTCGTCAACGGCGTGGAATGGGTGGGCCATCGCTTCGGCATGTCGCAGACCGCGACCGGGACAGTGCTTGCGGCCTTTGGTACTGCACTGCCTGAGAGCGTCGTGACTTTCGTTGCCGTCGTCTTCGGGCACGATGCGGCGCACAAGGAAATCGGTGTCGGCGCCGCCCTTGGCGGCCCCCTGGTTCTCGCAACCATTGCCTATGCCGTGGTCGGCATCGCGTTCATGACCGTCAAGAATACGCAAGAGCGCCGCGTCGTTTCACGTCCAGCAAGGCGGCGCCTACTGGACGACCAACGATGGTTCCTGGCGATTTTCGTATGTAAGGTCGCCTTGGGCCTCGTCGCGTTCGCATTCAAGCCGTGGCTTGGTGTGCTCTTCTTGCTTGCATACGCGGCCTATGTCTGGCGCGAGATAACTGCTTCAGGTGAGACAGCAGACGCCGAGGAACTTGAGCCTTTGAAACTTACACCGCGCGCCAAGAACCCGCGTACCCTGTGGGCGGTCCTGCAGACGGTTGGCGCACTGGTCGCGATCTTCGCTGCTTCCCAGTTGTTCGTGCGCGAAATCGGTGTAGTAGGACCTCTCATCGGATTGCCGGCGCAACTGGTCGCATTACTGTTGAGTCCAATCGCGACGGAGTTGCCGGAGACGATGAACGCTGTCATCTGGGTCCGGCAAGGAAAGTCCGACCTGGCACTTGCCAACATTAGCGGCGCCATGATGATCCAGGCGACTATACCAAGCGCGCTTGGCCTCCTTTTCACTCCATGGATGCTGGACCGTACGCTCGTATGGGCTGCAGTTGTGACGGTCGCGTCCATCGTCGGGCTGTACTGGTTTTTGAAGCACCGCCATTTGAGTGCCAGGAAACTCGCCGCGTTCGGGGCTCTGTACATCGTGTTCGCTGCTGGCGTCCCGTTCTTGATGTAATCGCTGAATGAAGCGAGCGGCAGCCCGCGCTGCCGCTCGATAGCGGTATCTGAATCAACACAAGCTGACGGTAACAGTTTTCGATCGACGCTCGCTTCGGGTAATATACCCCCTTACCCTATATTTGAAGGTATTCATGTGTCTCACACAACAAGAGAAAAGGCAAAGCTGCTTGCTCGCGTACGCCGTATACGTGGGCAAGTAGAGGCGATCGAACGCGCCCTGGAGTCTGAAGCCGGGTGTGCCGAGGTTCTGCACCTGCTGGCTGCCAGCCGCGGTGCCATGAACGGCCTGATGGCCGAAGTGATCGAAGACCATGTTCGCGAACACGTCGCCGCGAGCGACCTGTCAGAAGCCGCGCGTGCGGAAGGCGCGAGCGAACTCCTCGATGTAATCCGAGCCTATCTCAAGTAGCAGCTATGGCCGTGAAATCGCCATGTGTCGAGCTATGCCAGTTCGACGGCAAGACCGGCTATTGCACAGGATGTCTGCGCACGCTCGCCGAAGCGCGTGAGTGGAAGAAGATGACGGATCACCGCAGGCATCACATCATCAACGAACGCGCACGGCGCGAGAAAAAGCTGGCTGGGCGATAGCGCAGCCGGCCGAGGAAACCTTATGCAAGACCTGACACACTTTCATGCTCCGGCCCCGGATCGTCCCCAACCGGAGGCGGAAATGAGCCGTTTCGAAGACGCCGCCTTCGGCGCGGGCCACGACCACATTTTTCTGGGTGCCGGCCACGAAAACAATGAACGCAAGACGTGGGCGGTTATTGCGCTGTGCAGTGCGATGATGCTGCTCGAAATCGTCGGGGGGAGCCTGTTCGGCTCACTGGCGCTGGTCGCGGACGGCCTGCACATGTCCACCCATGCCGGGGCGATGCTGATTGCGGCGCTCGCGTACACCTATGCGCGCAAGCACGCAAGCGACCCGCGCTTCGTGTTCGGCACCGGCAAGCTCGGCGACCTGGCCGGGTTCACGAGTGCTATTGTGCTCGCGATGATTGCCCTCCTGATCGGTTACGAAGCCGTCACACGCTTCCTGTCTCCGGTGCCCATCCACTTCGGCGAGGCGATTCCGATTGCAATCGTCGGCCTGCTGGTCAACATCGCGAGCGTCTGGCTGTTGAGCGGCGACCATCATGGACACAGCCACGGTCACAGCCATGGACACAGCCACGGTCTCGACCATGATGATGAGCACGACCATGAGGAAGAAGCGCAGCGGATCGTGACGTCATCTGGGGTGGTTTCCCTGTCGATCTTCGAAGATGGCGTACCGCCCGTTTTCCGTCTTGCCTCCGAAGCCGCAAGCTGGAAGGTGGCGCCTTCGGCGCTTTCTGTCACGACGGTCCGTCCCAACGGCTTGCAACAATCCTTTGCGTTAGCGGACAAAGGCGGATACCTCGAGTCGAAGGACGAGATTCCGGAGCCGCATGCGTTCAAGGTCATCGTCCGGCTGCCGGATGGTGAACACACGGTCGAGTTCGAAGAACATGTGCACGACCACGGCGACGGTCATGATGCCGCTCACCGTGACCACAACATGCGCGCCGCTTATATCCACGTTATGGCAGACGCAGCCGTCTCGGTACTGGCCATCATCGGCCTCGTCCTTGCAAAGGAGTTCAACTGGCTGTGGATAGACCCGCTGGCTGGTGTCATCGGTGCATTGGTGATCGCAAACTGGTCATTCGGTCTGATGCGCGACACTGGCGGCATCCTCCTGGACATGAACACCGACCGTAAGATGGCTGACAAGGTGCATAACGTGATCGAGGACGGTGGAGATAAAGTGCTCGATCTGCACGTATGGCGGGTTGGCCCAGGCCACATGAGCGCGCTGGTTACTATTGTTACTGAAGACTTACAGCGCAATCCCGCTTTCTATCATGAAAAGCTCAATCGTTTAAAAGGCCTTTCTCACCTGACTGTTGAGGTCAACCAGGCGCGCGGTTCGGTATAGGAAACCGAATCGAGTTTATCGACAAAATAGGCCGATAGCGGAGGTACCCGGCCATAGATCGGCCATCGTTATGACGGCCCTCTTTGCAGACGGACCGATGCCATGGCCCAAGAACTTCTCCCCGAAGACCTTTGGTCGTTTATAGCAGCTCAACTTCCGACCCACGGTCGTTCGCCAAAAGGCGGACGGCCCCGCATCAGCGATCGTGCTGCCCTAACGGGCATCTTGTTCGTCCTCAGAACTGGGATACCTTGGGAGTATCTGCCGCGTGAGCTCGGATGCGGCAGTGGAATGACGTGCTGGCGTCGCCTCCACGATTGGATGCAAGCAGGTGTCTGGCAGAGGGTCCATGAAGCGGTTTTGTGTCGCCTCCGCGAGCACGACCAAATCATATGGGATCGAGCCAGCATTGACGCTGCGAGCGTGCCTGCACCCGCCGGCGGCGAGCATACTGGCCCAAACCCGACTGATCGTGGCAAGCTCGGCTGCAAACATCACGTCGTTGTGGATCAACGCGGACTGCCCCTCGTTGCCCGAATCTCAGGTGCGCAAGTGCACGACTCGCGACTGCTCATACCCCTTGTCGATGCAATCCCGGCTGTGAAAGGGCTATCGGGCCCAGCTCGCAAACGTCCAGGTAAGCTGCACGCCGATCGAGCCTATGCTTCACGAGCGCACCGCACTTGGCTACGCCAACGAAGAATCATGGCTCGAATCGCGCGTTACGGCGTGGAATCGCGGCAGAGGCTAGGCCGATGGCGTTGGGTTGTGGAGCGAACACTTGGATGGCTTCATCGTTTCCGCCGACTGCGCATTCGCCATGAGCGACGAGCGGACATACACCAGGCGTTCCTTTCGCTTGCATGCTCACTCATCTGTTGGCGGTACGTCGAGAGGTTTTGTTAGGCGTTCTTAGTGCCGACACATGCGCAGCAGAGCGACTACCGTTCCAAGGAGGTGCAAGCACGGCGATGATGCTGTCCTCAAGCCCAGCTGCAAGGTTAAGATCAAATGCACCAACTCGTTGTAAGCCTGGATCAATCCAACCCAATATTTCGACCGGCTGACCGGACTTTAGGACTTCTCGGAGGCTCGCATTGTTGCGGACGTTCGTGCGTTGAGTGCTGTGCGGCGACATGTACGCCGCAAGGCGTGAGGTAAGGGACCCGGCTGTCTTTCCCACATAGAGCACGGTAGTACCAGTGACGAACGCATACAGCGCCCGCCGATGTGTTGGCAAGTTCTCCAGACAGAGCCGCAGGTTGGTACCCTGCAGTTCCCATTTACCAATGGGGCGAAATCCGATTTGTAGTAGGCGATTCATACCGTTCCGTTTCAAACAAGCTCATTCATTCCGTTCGACAGATCAGCACACGTCAAGGTGTCGCAAGCTAGTGATGACGTATCTTGGCCAAACGCGGCGCGACCGTAATAACCTGCTCATCTTTCCCAACAATCGCGTAGTAGTCGAGGAAAGGAATTAGCGCCGAAGCAAGCGGGCCAACATAGGCCAAGACCTTACGCCGAGTCGACTTGTCAAAGTAGAAGGTACGCACGCCGCCAGCTGCACGCTCGACAACTCCATAGTCCAGCAGAAGATCAATTACGATGCGAGGTATGCCCCGCTGTTGCTGGCGTACAGTGGCATGGCGAGTCAATCGCGTAGAGCTATGCATGATTGCCTCCAGCAGCATTCGTCAAGTCGAGCAGCGCTTTCTGTACGCGCTGCACTTCCTCTTTTGCCAACAACTCGCGTACCCGTAGAGAAAGTAGGTCAGCCGGAAATTGAAGGCTTTCCGCCAACGCTGCAACAAATGAAGAATCCATGAGTGCTTGACGTTGCTGCTCAGCCCCCCACGGGGCCGTGTCACTGAATCCGTTCGTGCCATCCTCAAGAAAGTCGGCGACACGCTCATCAGGAATATGAATCTCGAAATCGTTGAGGGCTTGGATACCAGCAGCTTTGTGGCGGCACCTCTGGACCAGATCGTCAAGGCTAGTGAAGGCGAGCTTGCGTAGGCTATCGTTGCGTGCCGAATTGAAATTTCGTACAGGAATGTACCGTCCCTTGCTCTCCAACCAGCGCTTAGCGACATCCCTTGCAATCCGAGTACGTCCGTTCTCAGAAATCGTCGCCAACGCATTGGGTCGTTTGGGATTTGCGGCAGCGCGAATACTCATCTCTTCCATCCCCGCCAAAAGCGCGAGTTGACGCACTGTCAAGCCTTCGGCCGTACCCTCGTCACCCCGTTCTTTAATGCTGAGTTGAGTGCAAAAAGACTCTCCCGTCTCCAGGACATGGCGTGCGTTCGCAAGCTCTGCGACCTGGAGGCAACGGGAAATGCTTTCCGCGCCCTCGCCACTGAATACTTGTGTCCAGTAATCCAGGAAGCGCGAGCTAGACAGATCCATGAGGATGAGTGAAGCCCAGGTATAGCCGCTTCCTTCCTCCATCCCTTCCCAGCCAATATCACGCAAGCCAAAGTGTGCAAACTGAAACATATTGTCGAGGTAAACCGCAAAGTCCAGGCCAGCAATATCGTCCCACCCCATACTCCAGTCTGCTACGGTCCAGTTAGGATTGCAGATCTCATCAGGCGATTGTGGTGTCAACCCAGCGGCTGCGAAGATCGTTGGAATCCGTTCCGCGCCTTCGATCCAGGAAGTTACCCGCAAGTGGTGTACCAACGTGATCAACACGTCGCGCCGAAACAGCTCCTGCATAGCCGCTGCCTCTACCCCAAAATTGCTCATGTTGTCCACTTGCCCCCCTGAATACATTGTCTTGATATGCACCGTGCACATCACCTATATACATAATACGACCAAGCACACAAACATGCAACAACTATTCATCATCAATGCCATCGGTATGCATATACGCGGTCTCGACTTGTGAAACCAATCCTAAGAAAGTTCCTACAACACCGAACGCAACGACAACGTATATACATTCCGCTACAATGTGCTCATCCCACGGAGGAAGCGATGATTAAAGACGAGCAAATGGTTTTTCGAGTGCCGAGTGATCTAAAAGCCGAGTTCCAGCAGGCTGCCAACGCGATCGAGCGCCCGGCCTCCCAAGTGCTGCGCGAGTTCATGCGGACCTTCATATCCCGCGTCAATCAGGAACAGCCGCGCGGGACTGACTCGACGACCATACAACGACAGGATGCCATCAATTTCGGGCGCGCCTCCGTGGCCCTGGAAGGCATGACGGTATCGCCAGAGGCCGAAGCGCTGCAGCAGCGGTTTGTGGGCGGCGAGATAAGCATCGAGGAATGTATTGCTGCGATCAAGCTGGGCCATCAAGTAGCGTCCCGTGACTGATTCCAAAGACGCCCTGCGTCAGCGCCTTGAAGCTGACCTAACCAGTACGCGTATTGCGGAGCTAAGGTTAGCTCCAGTTCAGGGCAAGTTCGACGTCGACCATTTGCGCGAGATACACCGCCGGATCTTTCAGGACCTGCCCAGTGTCGGCTTTCCGGACGCGACACCTGGCCAATTCCGGCCGCCGGTCGATGCCGGCGTAACCTGGATGAAGCATCGTGCCTTGGAGACGATGAGCGGTCCACTGTTCGTAGCGTATTCCAAGATGGACGACGCAGCGAAACAGCGGCTTGAAGAGGTCTTGCAAAACAAGTCCGTCGACGCATTGGCCCAGCTCGGCCCCAAGGATTTTGCAGCCACCTTCGGCAAGATCTACACTGAACTGGACTACTTGCATCCTTTCCTGGATGGGAACAGCCGTACCCTACGGTCGTTCACCTCACAGCTCGCAGAGGCGGCCGGCTACACGGTCAATTGGGAACGCTTCTCGACATCGCCGCAGGGTCGTGACGCGCTGTACATTGCGCGCGACCTGGCGGTGAACAAGCTGGCCAAGCCCGACATCGAACACCCAAACTCGATGATGCGCATTGTCGGAAGCATGTCGCGCCTACAAGGACACCCGGAACTGAGCGATCTTCTGGCTGACGCGATCCGCCCGGGCCGATCGGTCGCCTTCGAGCGTGCGGAACGCGATCAGGCGGTCAAGGCGCATCCTGAACTGGCGCCGGCCTACGACGTGCTCGACGCGGCATCCAAGTACATGGCCAGCGAGGGATGGAACGCAGAGAAGACCAAAACAGCGCTGCAGGACGTCAAGGCGACCCTGCTAGCGAAGATGGATGCCGGCGAAATCGTGCACTATGACCAGCGCAACATCGAGCAGGCCAAAAGTCCGGTTAGGACGACGCTGCAGCAAGAACGCGGCACGCACGGTCCAGATCTTGAAAGATGAGATTTTCGCGTCCGCGAAAATGCCCTGAACAGACAGGGTCGCCCCCATCAAATTCCTACACCTTTTAGACCATCCGCCTCCGGCGGCATCGATGACGCATTGGACTAGCCGAACGATTCTTGCGTGTATTTACGGCTGCACAAGGCGAAACTTGCACTATAGACATTGACGAGACTACAATGCATTTTATATACGTCACTCGTGGGCCTCTTCGTGAAAAAGTTCCTTTTGCTCCTTACTATGGCAAGTACCGCCGCGTTCGCGGAAGAATACGACATTGCCAAATACTGTGCCAAGGTATCCGATACAGTCGGAGGCAGTTACCAGATCGAGCAAGCATGTCGTGAGCAAGAGGCAACAAGCAAAGCAACACTGCAAAAAATGAAGCTTCCAACCCGCATCGAAAACTACTGCTCGAAGGTTGCAAGCACTATCGGTGGAAGTTACCAGATCAAACTCGCATGTGCTCAACAAGAGCTTGCCGCGCGAAACCAGATCAAGTAAGCACGATATGAAAATCATTTTATCGGCAGTTTGCGGGTGTCTGTTCCTGACAGGTTGTGTGAACAAGGAACAGGCTTGCTTGGATAGTGATCGCTTAAATTTTAAAGACCCTGACGTCGTGTTCGTAGCGAATCTCGGCACAAGGGGCCTTTCGCTGAACGAGAACCAATTTTGGGTAAGATATAAGGCAAAAAACTCTTACGGCGCTTATCTCCAAGGGAATATGCTCTGCGGAAGAAACGAAGCAAATCAGTACGTGCGCCTAAAAAGCGACGAATACCTCCAATGGATGGACGTAAAAATCGCTTTATGGACGAACATACAAAAGGGTCTCTATTCTGACGATAGAGAGATAACCGAAGGCTATAAACGAAACGGCGAAGAGTTCGTTGATAAGATGGCGAAAGAGATTGTTTTTACTTCTCCTGATGACCTATCGATGTACAAACATGACGAAGGTACGAAGAAGTAATCAGCGTCTCCCGAGGGACACATAGGTATGCTAGCGGGTCGAGCAGTCTAGGAGCGACGAAAATCACCGACGACTGCGCCGCAGCGAGCTGTCCCTTGGAACAGAATCTCGATGAGCGGCCTGTCAGAAAGTTCCCCTCGCCAATATCGCGCGATTCTTGCCGCTGCCTGGTCAAAGTTTAGATCCATACCAGTCTCATCAAGGATCGTCATGTCGCCTTCAAACATCGTTCGCACTTTGTCCACGATGACTCGGCAGCAGATCTCGCCTTTTTCATGTCTAAGGTTGTACTCGACCGCAGCCTCTTGGTCGTGGAAGAGAAAGAAGGAATCAGAGCGTTTTGGCGCCTGAGGAAATAACTCGGTTCTGATGACCTCGTAAAAATATTCCCAAAAATAGACCTCTGCCTCAGGTCCCCGAGAAGGCGCAAGTAGATTGTGCGGACAGAGCTTGGCAGCCTGAGCTAGCGTCCTTAGTTGCGCGATATCAATAGGCGCCCGATCGTCGGCCCTCTCATAGTAATCTCGTAGGTGGACAAGGGAATTTGATGGGTCATTAACCAAGCGCGCACTCAGCGTTTGGGGAACAAAATTGCGTTGTACGCTATCCACGAACTCCCATAGTGTAAAAATGTCAAGCTTCGTCGTATATGAGGACTCTAGAATTTGGTCAAATAGCTCTCCCTCGGCAGCCGCCATATTCGCGAGATTCAATCCATAATTCCATGTGCTCGTATCGACTTTCTTGTCGAGACCGTAGTGCTCGACAAGCATTGCCTTGAAATAGTCAGGATGCATGGGCTAACTAAAGTCGTAATAACAAAAGTTATGCATTGTACACGGCACGGAATTTGTTGACGCAAGTCATAGCTAACCTTGAGGTTAGCGGCTGAAGCTCTGATGATCATTCTGACATCTAACCAGTCGCGTGATTGACAGAATTGTCAGTCGACGGTTCAGGAGCAGATAAGGCGACCTTTTAAGGGGGCCACCTTTCCCTACAAGAGGAAAAATTTACAGGCGATTATTTCCATAAGTCGCTGATTTTAAAAGGAAATTCCTGTATAATTAGACCTATTACCAGCTTTTGTAGGAGATTAAAAATGAACCGCAAGAATGGACTTTTGAAGCGCGCGAAAATGCGCAAGAAACAGGCAAGAGGGGATGGCCGTGTTACCCTCACAGCGCCTGGAACGCTGCAGAGTTTGAAAAACGCTGTGAGGGTAACACGGCCATCGGCGAATGTCAATTTGTGCAACATTTAAACCAAGTGTAACGCCGCTTCCCCACCTCTTCAGTTAGTATGGTTTTGGGCGCCAATAGCCCCACGCCACACACTTCCAGCCAGCACTTCCCCGCACGGCGCCTCTTCGCGCTTACCCATTGATGGCCGTTCCTACGTACCATTTTAGGTACTGGACCGTTGACAGTATGTCGACAAGTCGACATACTGCCTGGACTATGAAAACCGACACCACCTCCCCCTCCAAAGCCCAGCCACGCAAAATCGTTGGATTGAGCCTTTCCCCCGAAGTTGCTGCAGAATTGAAAATGGAAGCGGCACGACGAGGGGTATCCCTGCGCGCACTGTTTCTTGAGATGTGGACACTTTACAAAAAGACGAGTGCATGATTATTCAGTCACCCGCAACGCCGTGTTTTGAAGAGCTTTTCAACTTACCGGTGTTGGTGTCCGTTGCAGCAGCTATTGCAAGTACCTCTGATTTGACGCCGCAGGAACAAGCCGTTGTGCAAGCCCATGCTGCACCGGTCAGTTCCGACCTCGTAAAGTTCGCCGTCGACGCAATTCGAGCTGGCACCGATCCTCTTGGGGCGGCATATTGCATCGTCAAATCTCCCAAAGAAAGACGTGATACCGGACAGACCTTTACTCCGATCGAAGCTGTGACTGGTATGTACTCCTGGGCGGAGGCGCAGGGGGAAGTAGCGCGAATTGTTGACCCCGGAGCCGGGTCGGGTCGATACGTCTTGTATGGATTGCGTCGCAATGCCAATGCTGTCGGGGTTGCGGTCGAGACGGACCCGCTCGTTGCGCTCCTTCTTCGTGCAAATGCAGAAGCGTTGGGGCTTACCCATCGTCTGCAAATCCACTTGGGGGACTACCGAACGTTAGAGCTTGACTCCATAGACGGGCGGACCTTATTTATCGGCAACCCACCGTACGTACGACACCATGATATCGAACCGCATTGGAAGGAGTGGTACAGCAGCAGCCTTAAGGCTTTAGGGCATGCTTCGAGTCAGCTGGCAGGGTTGCATCTGCACTTCTTCTTAAAAACGCTGTCTCTTGCCAAGCAGGGTGATTTGGGGTGTTTCATTACGGCCGCCGAATGGCTTGACGTTAACTACGGTCAGTCCCTACGCGACTTGTTGACAAATGGACTAGGCGGACGTGCTGTGTTCGTAGTGTCCCCCGAGGTTTCAGTGTTTGGTGACGCGATGGTTACTGCATGCATCACTTGCTTCGCTCCAGGCGCAAACACCGAGACAATCGAATTCAAAAATATTGCTTCTGCGACCGAGTTGCTGGACTTGTCTGGAGGGCACTATGCTGAGAAGTCACGTGCAAAGTCTGAACGTTCATGGAGCATTTTGCTTCGCAATACTGATGTCGCTCGGAATGAGGGGTTTGTCAGCTTAGGAGATTTCTTCCAGGTGCGGCGGGGACAAGTAACAGGCATGAACCGCGTGTGGGTCATGAAGGATAACAACCGCTTCGGCCTGCCTGAAGAGTTTTTGGTGCCCTCGATCACGGACGCGGCCGACATCATTCATGCGCCGAACAACCGCATTGACGATCCGTCCGTGCTTAAGAGAGTCGTTGCCCTCCCCGCGTCGTTCGACGAGCTGTCCGACCACAAGCGCGGCGCCATTCTAGACTTCCTGGAATGGGCAAGGTCGGAAGACGCCGACAAAGGCTTTGTAGCCCGGAACCGAAAGCCTTGGTGGAGAGTGAACATGACAAGCATACCCCAAGTGGTTGTTACGTACATGGGGCGTCGTCCGCCGGTCTTCGCTATCAATACTGCAGGCGCCGGCCTGATCAACGTCGCCCATGGACTTTATCCCAAAGTAGCGCTCGACCCTGATGCGCTGGAATGGTTGGTAAGATGGCTGAACAGCAACATCAGGCAAGAGTCAGGCCGTGTGTATGCTGGAGGCCTGACTAAATTCGAGCCATCAGAAGTAATGCGCCTGCAAGTTCCAGGAATCCCCATGCTTGGGTAGAGAACATGCAATAGTGCATAATGTAAACATTCTTACATTATGCCTACGATGATTACTCCGCCCTCCTGGACACCTGACGAACTGGCTGCGAGCGCACAAATCGCGGCTGCAAACTTCCGAAACGAGCGACTATCCCCTTCCGCTGCTTGGGGGGGCCACTTCGCTGAGGCACGCTCGAAATTTGAAGCATTGTTCACGCAGTTGGGCGATCTGGACCCTCGGCACTTCACTGACACGACATTGGCGGGTGCCTATCGTGAACAGTTGGGCGAGGCGTTGCGTTACCTGGCAGGCCCCCCTATCTCGGACGATGACCTCAAGGTGATTGCTGACGTACGTTCGTTAGCCCCCAATGTTCTAAGCCGTAACCATGCAGATGTCCGCAAAGTCTTCGACGTTATCGAGTGTGTGATAGACGAAAAGCGCTTTCCCTGGGTGCGGGAAGAACGAGCGCCGACACCTGAAGAGAAGTCGGCTGCGCTACTGGCGTCATCGGTGCTACTGGCAGCTCAACGCATGGCAACAGAACGGAGAAACGATGGCAAGTCCACCCAAGAAGGCATGGTTCGTGACTACCTGCGTACACTGGGGTTCCGAGAGGTACCGACCACACATATAACAACTATCGTAAAGGGTCCTGGACCCGGCGAGTTTTGCGCTGAATGCAAGCTCGGGGACAGGAAAGCGGACATTGTCGTTAGGCTATTTGACACAAGGCTAATGCCGATCGAATGCAAAGTCTCGAACAGCTCCACGAACAGCGTCAAGCGGCTCAACAATGATGCCGCAGCCAAGGCAGACTTCTGGCTTCATGAGTTCGGCAAACAGCAAGTAGTGCCAGCTGCAATGCTGTCTGGTGTGTTCAACAAACTCAATCTCGTGCAAGCCCAAAATCGCGGTTTAACTATTTTTTGGGCTCATGATCTCGACCGGTTAGGCGAGTTCATTCACGCTACTCGTTGACGTGCGGCGGCCTCGTCTAGCGTGCTTAGGGACGGTCGGCCGCTCGATCACGTCGACGTCCACCAGCTGCGTGTTTGCCATAGATCATTCACTACTTACCGCTCAATGTCCCTGTCGTTCTTGTCTGGCTTCGTAGATCCAACGTCTGGCTCGCCCCTGTTGAGTTGCGGGCGACCTGACGGTAGCACTTGGCTCGGTTGCCGTCCCTTCTGCTGCTCTACGAAACGACGTCCGGCAGCACGTTGAGACTCCAGCTCGGCGGCGCGCTGCTCCCGGATCTGTTCGGCCTGCTTGTTGTCAAATCGGACGGTCAAACCCACCTCGGCGGCGATGCGCGCTGCGCGCTGCTGGAATTCGGCCGATCCCGACAGCTTGAGTCGATCCCCGAATTTGGCCTGCGCGAGACGTAGAGCGGCCTCGATTGCGACACGCTCAGTCCGTAGCAGCCTGACGCTCTCGCCCTTGTCCTCGATCATGACCCTGCCGGCAAGCGAGTAGATGACGTCGCCGTTTTGCCGAACACGAAAGCGCACCTCGCGGCCGCGATAGAACAGGCCGTTCGGCTCCTGAATTGCCTTGGCCGGCAAGATCTGCCCGACGTTGGGATCGAGCGGCGCGGACGCACTGCGCGATCGGCGCCGCAGCTCGGCCAACGCGGCAGCCTCGCCCGCCTGTGCGCGCTGCTGCAGGAACTGCCGGTACTGATCCGTCACCGGAAGCCGGAACGGCGCCCGCTCTTGGCGGATCGCGGATCGAAGGGCCGATTCCGCCGTGACGTATTCCATCTTCGCGACCGACAATGCGGCCTTGCGCTGTGCCAGCGGAAGACCTGCGGCCGCCGACCTGGCGTCACTCAAGCGAAGTCGTATCGCCTCGCGCCTGGCGCGCTCGCTGGCCAGTTGCGCCGCCAGCTGCGAACGCAGGCCGCCACGTGCGCGCCGTTGGTCTTGGAACGCGCGCCACAAGGCAGGATCGGGCGGGAAGCGCGGTGCCATGCCGGGATGGCGGTCGACCTGGCGGCCGTAAGATTGCTGCAGGATGGTGGACGCTTCCGCCCACGGAAGGCGCATTTCCTTGGTCATGAAGTCGCACACATTCAGGTGGCGATTCCCGCACAGGATGCGTGCGCTTCCGTCCGGCGTCGATGTCACCTCGTACTTGTCGACCAAGATCCCATGCGATCGCGAGAGTTCGGCCAACAACCGATTGGCGTCCAGCTGCTGCTTGATCTCCTGGAACAAAGGCGACCTACCGGCGCCGCTGGCCCGCTGTCGCTCCGTAAAGTCTCGCGCGACCTGGCTCACGACCGAATCGTTGACCCTGCCGCTCCCTCTTACTGGCTGGCGATCGCGGGGCCGTCGCAGAGCGTGATCGGATTCGCTTCGCCCGTTTCCCAACTGATCAGGTGCATGATGCGGCAATAGCACTGAACCTTCTTCCCGCGCGCGTACCACACGGCCGCCGGGCACGTTTCGCAGATGGTTGATGCTATGGGCCTGCTCGACTTGTCTAAGCGAGCGAGCGTCGTACTGCCGATCTGCACGATTGGCGAAGGCTCCATTGCCGCCTCTTCCAGTGGCTCCTGGGCCTCGTCCGGCCACGCCGAGTCCATATCCACCAAGTCCAGCTGATCGGCGCCCTGTGGCGCGTTCTGAGCGGTCCTGGAGGGTGTCGCGGCCGGCGTCGCCGGAAGGCCGTTTGAATCCGTACTCGTATCGGACCCGGTTTTTCCCGGCGTATCGTTCTGGCTCATGATTTTGCTCCTGGTTGAGTTTGTGTTTCTGCTCGAAGTCTCCGGCCGCCAGCGGCGCGCGATCGCGCGTCGGGTGGCCGCCAAACTGGTCGATCGCGCGGTCGTCATACCCGGCGCGGCCTGGTGTACTGCGCAGCTCGCCCCGGTCACGTTGCTCGCTGCCGCTCCTGCTCGGCTGCTTGAACCCGTAATCTGGAGCGAATGGGTTTTTTCCTGTGAACGGCTCCCGCTCAAAATTCGGCTCGGGATACCTGGTATAGAACCTGGTCGCCAGCTGGTCGAGGATCTTTTCGCGGTCCTCGGGTGACGCCTGGCGGTAGGCTTGGTACAGCTTCTTATTCCCGCTGTTGACGTACTTGATTTCCCTGGCACGGAACCTATGCCAGTCGTTCAACGCCGCATCAATATTGCCCTTGTCCTTTCGGGCCTGGCCTTGTATCTCGTATTCACGCTGTACCTCGGCAGAGAGGATGCGTTTCTTTTCTTCGCCCGGCAGTTCGATGAATTCGCGGCTAAACGGATAGTCCTTGAGGTTAACGCCCTTTGCATTGACGTCGAGCTTCACGTTGAAATAGGCCGTGTCACTGCCCGCGTTGCGAACCTTCGTCGCGCCGTACTCCTCGACCAGCTTCCCGAATTCCTGATACGTCGTGATGTCGCGCTCGGTGACGGCCGTGAGGATCGCCTTCTTCAAATCCTTGTACGCACCAGAGAAATTATCATCCCTGTACCGCTGGATCATGTCGCTGGCATCCGTGAAATGGACACGACGATTATCTTTGGGACTTGCAAGTCCATACTTGTTGTTGATGTTCTCTTGACACGCATCGACATACATTTCATTGCGCTCTACCAAGCCCGGCGGATTAAGGACACCGCCGCTACGCAAATTGACTTTTGGAACGACAATATGGATGTGCGGCTTTCTCTCGACAGTCTCGCCAGTGCTTTGGTGCTCATAACTCTTAATCTTTGGCAAGTGAGCTTCTGCGTAGAAGCTATACTCGTCGTCTCGATAAGCAGAAAACAGGAATTTACGGAAGTCCTCTGCGATCGCACGAAGCGTCTCTTCCGGTATCTCGTCCTCTTTGAACGCAAGCGTGATATGAAGATACCGCTCACGGCCTGGCTCCATACGATCAATAATGCCCTGAGTGAAATCGAGGTCACCCGCCAAGATGACCCGCTCGTCTAACTCATCGCGTGAGAACTCCCGGCCTTGCTTATGGCCTTCCTCCAGGTACTCTTTGATACCTTCCTCGCCACCGCTGACTCTAATCAACATGATCTAGCGCAGCCTTCATGTACTTGGCGATTTCCTGCAGCGCGGCAGCCGACTGCCGGAACAACTGATCCGTCATCCGTTGCGATTTATTAGCCGTGTTGAGCATGTGCGCAATCTGATTCAGATTGTTACCCGCCTTGTTAATAACGAATTGCATTCGCCGCTTCTCAAGGCTGGCCTTGGGCCTTACCACAACCGTTGTCTTATTCTTCAAAACGAAATCGCGAAGGAATACGGATGCATCCAACCCGCTCTCTACAATCTTGGCGTTAAGTTCGGCGGCCTGATCTTCCGGCAGTCGAAACGAATATGCCTTACTCAACTTCTGATCGCCTACGGCTCGACGTCCCATCGCTTGCTCCTGTTTCAGCTGCATCGCAGCGTCCTCGCCAGGCCGCCGGCCGGTCTGGCGCCCGACGTCCGTAGGACGCGGGGTTTCAAAGGGGGTATCCCCCTTTGGCACGGATATGTTAGCCGAGTCCGCAGGATTCGGTAAACATATCTGTCGTGCCTGTGCTGGGACGACCACTACGGCCAGCACTACCGATACGGTTGCAGATAGGTTGCAAGTAGGTTGCAACCCATGCGAACGAAGTTGCGGGCAGCCGAAAACCGGCCTATGATGGTTGCAGATAGGTTGCAAGTAGGTTGCAACTAAGTTGCAGCCGGACACTTTTAACGATGGCCAACAACATGAGCGTCAAAGGAGATCATGGACGTTGATGAGTACGCACGCGAGGTCAAACCACACCACAAAAGGTCGAAGCTGTTGGCCTTCAAAGACCAGATCCGCGCGCTAAAACACAAGGGCTTCAGCGACATGCAGGTGCGCGACTGGTTAGCTCAAAACGGCATCCAAGTATCGCGCGAGAACGTACGAA